>NZ_JBALNY010000099.1:0-17327 GCF_036962145.1 Bacillus sp. JJ1764
GGAAGAGTCCGAAGCCGAGGCACCTTCGGACAGGGCCATCCCAAATAAGCGTGATTATGTCCGAAATAGATATACCGTGTTTCAAACACGAAAAATTATATATAATAGGAATCACTAGTTTTTCCAAACGAGGTGAAGTGTTTCTTTAATACCCTACAAAATGTCTTTTTTGTTAAATCGGTATTGCACCATTCATAAATGGTTGTAGTAGTAATCTTTTGTTCAGGAAATAGCAGCTTAAATTCCCTGACATTGCGTAGAATGGCATCTTCAACAGTTTCATGACCTCCACATTTCCCACAGACAAAAATATGGTTTTGTAAAGAGACCGAAAAGGACCTACAAAATTTACAATATATGTTCTTTTTTAACTGATCATATTGATAGTTTGGTACATGTGAAAATGGATTTTTCGTTTGATGTACTGATATTAATTGTTTGGCCAGTTCTTTGTGCCCATCATTCAAATTAGAGGATGTATTATTAATACTACTTAAAAATCGGTTAACCTGATTGGGAAGAATAATAGGGTGGTCGATTTGCGCGTTGTATAGAGTAAATTCGGGATTAATGAATATAACGGAGGCCTCTACAAGGTAATTGAGCTTAAGGTATTGGAGGAGTTGGCGGAATTGAGAAGCACATTTGTGTAATTGTATAATTGGATTTTTATATTCTCGGCCGGTTTTTACAGAGTAAAACCTGTCCTTTTCCAAGCAAAAGTCGCCTTCAAAATTTTTAATATCCAGCAGGCGAATAACTTCCTGTGAAATGAGGGTTGTATCAATTTGAAAATAGGAATTGTTTATTTTAAGCAGCAAATCATTGAGGATCAATCTTTCTTCTTGAAGACTTTCTGACATCCGATCAAATTTTACCTCACCCTCATAACCCTTTTCCAGGTTGTAATAATGGAACTTCTCTTCTTGCGTCAACTCCATCCGCGTGTTTAAGGATCGCATTTTTAATAACTCTTCTGATTCAGTTCTACTTTTAAGTATCATTGGACACTTCCTTTCGACATGGATAAGTCCATTTTATAAAAAAATGGTGAAAAAAGGTGTGAAAATTCTGTTAAATATCCGGCGAGAGCAATAAAAAAAGAGGCTGAAACCCGAGAGTTTCAACCTCTTTCATATTATTCCTCATCCATAAACGGATAGGCTACCTCTGAAGTTGGGGCAAAGTTTTCTTTAATGACACGAGGGCTGGTCCAACGAATCATGTTGAAAACAGAGCCTGCTTTATCGTTTGTGCCAGATCCACGAGAACCGCCAAATGGCTGTTGGTTAATCATGGCGCCAGTTGGTTTATCGTTGATATAGAAGTTTCCGGCAGCTCCGGATAAGCGACGCTCTAAGTGCATAATCGCATGACGATCCTGAGCGAAAATGGCACCCGTTAGAGCATACATGGAAGCTGTATCTAATGAATCCAATGTTTCTTCTAATTGGTCATTTTCGTATACATAAATAGTTAATACTGGTCCAAAGATTTCTTCAACCATTGTTTTGAAGTTTGGATTAGTCGTTACAATGATGGTCGGTTGAACGAAGTAACCAACGGAATCATCGTACGTGCCACCAGCAATGATTTCTGCTTCTTCAGAAGCTGCAGCATAGTCGATGTAGCTTGTAATCGAGTCAAAAGCAGGTTTATCAATAACCGCACCCATGAAGTTTGTAAAGTTACGAACATCTCCGACTTTAAGCTTCGCTGTTTCTTCCAATAGGCCTGCTTTCACTTCTTCCCACATGCTTGCTGGGATGTAAGCGCGAGAAGCAGCTGAACATTTTTGACCTTGGTATTCAAATGCACCACGAACGAGGTTGGCTACTACTTTGTCCGCTTTTGCTGTTTCGTGGGCAAATACAAAGTCTTTACCACCTGTTTCCCCAACTAAACGAGGATAAGATTTATAGTTTGCAATATTTTCGCCAACCGTTTTCCAAATGGTTTGGAATGTAGCTGTTGAACCGGTAAAATGGAATCCAGCCATACGTGGGTCTGTTAATACGACTTCTGATACTTGCGAACCACGAGATGGTACGAAGTTGATGACTCCTTTTGGTAATCCAGCTTCTTCTAAAATACGCATAAAGTAGTAGTTTGCTAGGATTGAAGTGGTTGCTGGTTTCCAAACGACAACATTCCCCATCATAGCAGGTGCTGATGGTAAGTTCCCGCCAATAGCTGTAAAGTTAAATGGAGAGATGGCCAATACAAAACCATCTAATGCACGGTAATCTAAACGATTCCAAACATTCTTCATACTGTCCGGTTGAATTTGATATATTTGATTAGCATAATCTACGCCAAAGCGTAAGAAATCTACTAATTCTTGTGCAGAGTCGATTTCTGCTTGAATAGCTGTTTTGGATTGTCCTAACATCGTAGCAGCATTCATGATGTCACGATATGGACCTGAGATTAAATCAGCCGCTTTTAAGAAAATAGCAGCGCGGTGTTCCCATGGTGTATTTTCCCATGATTCTTTTGCAGCCATTGCCGCTTCTACTGCATCCCGTAATTCCTTTTCCCCAGCTTGCGAATAGTTTGCTAGAACATGTTGATGATCATGCGGCATCACTACTTGCTTCACTGTATCTGTCTTTATATTTTCCCCATTAATAATAACTGGAATATCGACAACGATTTCAGATTGGCGTTTTAATTCCGCTTTTAACGTTTCCCGTTCCTTTGTGCCAGGAGCATATGAATTGCCAGGCTCATTTGTAGGTGTTGGGATCTTGAAAATTCCGTTACTCATTTCATCCTCATTCCTTCCTCTTTCAATACTATGTTGTTCATATTAGGCAAAACTGGTTTTTCGAAAATTATTATAACATAATCTTTATTTGATTGCGCTTTCTTTTAATCATTAAAAAAACAGCTTTGAATTTTAAGATTATTGAAGAATGGGTAAAAAATGAATAATATGCAGGGGATAATATTGACGAAAAGGGGAGTTCTGGATGTAAGAACTCATCCCTGTAGAGGTACGCATTTAGCGGGTCCCCAACTAAAGGATAGGCTATTTAGTTGGGGAAGCCATTTCTTCGCAAACTGATTTATTTATGGGTAACGTGATTTCAAAGGTAGTTAGATCATTGTTAGATAGACAATGAATTTTTCCGTTATGTTTTTCTATGATGTTCTTACATACGAATAGGCCAATTCCCGTACCTAATTTCTTTGTGGTGTAAAATGGTTCGAAAATATAGGCTACTTCATCGGCATTTATGGTAGGTCCGTTATTAGAGATGACAATCTTGATGTGTTCACTGTCCACCTCTGTATTTATGCCAATTTTCCTTTGTTTTTCATCTTCCCTTACAGCATCGACAGCATTCATTAATAGGTTTAGAAACACTTGCTTTAATTCATTTTGATCGCCGATTATCTTTATTTTGGGGTCTATCTTGGTAGTTACTTTGATTTTACCATCGATAATGCTTGGATATAGAAAATCAAGCACTTCTTCTAAAATAAATTTTATGGTGATTTCACCCATCTTACTTTCGTTAACTGTGTTCATTCTTGAGGTATGCAGGAACTGGGTAATTCTAAACTTAAGTTCTTCAAGTTCCTTGCTTACAATGTCTAAGTATGGTAATTTGGGATAATCATCTTTTAGTAGCTTTATAAATCCCATTACAGAGGTTAACGGGTTTCGAAATTCATGTACAAAGCAAGAGGACATTTGTCCAAGAATAGCCAGTCGATCCTTATGTGTTTGGGAAATATAAAGGTTTTGTTCCTGCAGTTTTTTATCTTTCAATTCTGTGTATCTGGAAACAGCATGATAACAGAATAAATCAAACCGTCGATTGATTTGATCAATGATGAGCTGTAATTTTTCAATCTCGATTCCAGAAAGGTTTGCGCATTTTACAATAAGACTTCGTCCAAGATTAACATTATAAACAAATTCCCCAATGTTGATCTCCGCATCGACCCGTTGCTTGGCAATTTTGTAAGCTAATGTTTGAATTTGGTCATCTGATAATTGTTTTACGAATGATTTTGATATAAATTCGTACATGATAGAACCGTTGCGTCTAATCAAGTCAATATCATCTTTGTCATTATGTACGATGATCTGTTCTTCCCATAAATCAATGAATTCTTTGTGATGCATTTTAAGAAACTGGCTCAGTTGTTGATAAACATGATCCATTTGGTCCGTTGATTCCATAAAAAGCCTACCTTTAATTTAGAATAAAAATTCCGTAAAGTTTAGCTCCAATATACTGGATTTTTGAGTGCCTGTCACCCTAAGTAGGTAAGTTGTTAATAAAATTTAAAAAACTAAGCAGTCTCTTTATCTAAAAATGATGTTGGGAAAAATATTTTGTTGACAAAGTATTTAAATACTACTAAAATTAAAAATTATTTAACAATAATTTGCTCTATTAAAAAATTCAATATTAGCAAGCTATGATTGCTATGGATCACACTATAGCAGGAGCGGCTTCTGGAGAGACCGCGGGGTATCCGCGGCGCCGAAGGGTTCACAATCTCAGGCAAAAGGACAGAAGAGTACTGAATATGTATTTGTTATGCTACCAATGGGCAGTATAGCATCTATTATTTATTATTCTTATGACCATGAGATTGGAGGACATCCAATCTCTTTTTTTTATAGGGTTATATTTATTGCTCATTCATTCACAAGGAGGAGTTCACATTGGCACAGCAAGAGTTAAAAAGGAATTTAGCGAATCGTCATGTTCAATTAATCGCGATTGGAGGAACCATTGGTACCGGGTTATTCCTAGGGTCCGGGAAAGCCATTCAATTGGCGGGACCGTCCATTATGTTTGCTTATTTAATTGTGGGGATTGCCTGTTTTTTTGTCATGAGGGCACTGGGAGAACTCTTGTTGTCTAAGGCAGGCTATCAATCGTTTACAGACATTGCTGAAGACTATCTCGGACCGCGGGCTGCTTTCGTAACAGGTTGGACGTATTGGTTTTGTTGGATTATGACGGCTATGGCAGATGTTATTGCGGTTGGTGTATATGTACGATATTGGTTTCAGATTCCACAATGGGTTCCTGCCATCGTTTGTTTATTGATTCTATTTGGACTTAATCTATTAACCGTTAAGCTTTTTGGAGAATTAGAGTTTTGGTTTGCTTTAATAAAGGTCATTACGATCCTCGCATTAATTGGCATTGGAGTCATCTTGCTGGTAATGGGCTTCAAAACGGATGCAGGTGCCGTTTCTATTAAAAACTTATGGGAGCATGGCGGGCTTTTTCCAAACGGGGTTTCAGGGTTCTTACTATCCTTCCAAATGGTTGTCTTTGCCTTTGTAGGTGTGGAATTAGTGGGGGTATCGGCTGCGGAAACGTCTAATCCTGAAAAAAATATCCCTTCCGCCATTAATAAAATACCTTTACGAATTCTGTTCTTCTATGTGGGTGCCCTGATAGTGCTTTTATGTATTAACCCATGGACGCAACTGAATGCGTCAGAAAGTCCTTTTGTTAAAACATTTAGCCTAGTGGGAATTCCGGTTGCCGCAGGTATTATTAACTTTGTGGTGTTAACTTCAGCAGCATCTGCTTGTAACAGTGGAATGTTTTCAACAAGTCGAATTCTTTTTAATTTAAGTAAAAATGAACAAGGGCCGGCTTATTTTTCAAAGTTGAATAAAAATCATGTGCCAGGCAACGCGCTATTGGTATCTACTCTAGTCCTTTCAGGGGGAGCGCTTTTAAGCAAACTGATTCCGGAACAGGCCTTTGGCATTGTAACCACGATTAGTGCCATTTGTTTTATTTGGGTTTGGGGTGTCATCCTCATATGTCACGTAAAGTATAAAAAGACTCGTCCGGATTTGCAGGCAAAATCCAAGTTTAAAGCACCGTTTACACCATTTGTGAATTACGCCGTTCTTGCGTTGTTTGCGTTTATTCTTATTATTATGCTGTTTGCAGATGCAACACGCCCGGCTTTATTGCTGACACCGATTTGGTTTGTTTTATTATTTACTTTATATTCAAGTAGAAAAAGAGGAGAGAAACGGATAAGAGTATCCGCTTAGGAGTCATCCTTAATAGATGCTAGCCCCCTAGTATGTTCATTCGTTAACATACAGGGGGCTAGAACATTACCCTCACTATTACTCTGGTAAAACTAGGTCAACGATGGTTCCTAGCCCCTTTTTACTTCTAATAAAAATATCTCCATTATTTTCTCTGATAATTTTAAAGCAAACGGTGAGTCCCAAACCGGTCCCTCGCTCTTTGGTTGTATAAAAAGGTTCCCCTAATTTTTTGAGTATCGGTTTTGGTATGCCTTCACCATTATCAATGATTCGAATTCTAAATTTTTTCTGGCCAATTCGTTCAGATTTAACTCTAATTTTTCCACCTTTTGATACGGCTTCCAAGGAATTTTTTACAATGTTAATCAGTACTTGCTTCAGTTGCTTTTCTTCTATTGAGCGGGTTTCTATGTTAGCTTTTGTTTGAATCTCGATAGACACCTGGAGAAGAAGTGCTGTTGTATCGATTAGAATTTTCACATCATGAATCACTTTATTGATCAATACGACTTTTTCATTTTTAAAAGTGGCCTGTGGTTTTGCAATAAAAAGCAGTTCTCCTACTACCTCATTAATGCGGTCAATTTCATCCGAAATAATGGTTAAGTAATATTTCTCGTTCGTGTTCAATATGCTCTGATCTAATAATTTAATGAAGCCTTTTATTGAAGTAAGTGGATTCCTAATTTCGTGAGCAATTCCTGCAGCCATTTCACCCAGTACTCTCAAGTTTTCTGATTTCACCAGCATTTCTTCGTCTTTTTTTCTCATCGTAATATCGGTGCCAAGGCACAAAGTGTGGTCATGGTTTCCTTTAAACGAGATCGAGAGCGAATTCCATTCAGTAATCAATTGTTCCCCATTACTATAGAAGACCACTTCATTGGAGTCATGCTTTTTCTCCATTGATAGATATCGTTCGATAATCTCAGAGCCTTTTAAACCTATCAACTCGTAAGGTTTCTTATGACAGAGTTGTGCAAATTTCTCATTTACAAGGACAAACTCATCCTTATTATTTTTGACATAAAGATAGTTCGGATAAATATTAAGGATAATTTCTAGGAAGTTTCTTTCCTCTTCTAATTCCTGGTTAACTGTTTTAATGATTGCATTTTGCAAGATAAAATAGGTGACAACTAGAATGAATGCAGCAAAAAATGAATTTAACACTGAAAAAAATAAAGGGAACACCAAATATCCACTTAAAATTCCATTAATATAGATAAATAATGAAGCGAAAACAAGTGAACGATAAAATCTCGACAATTTTTTGTCTGAGAGCTGATGACAAATAAACAGAATTAAAAAGGATTGGACAAAGACCAATAAAATATTAATAAGAAACGTAAGATTTAATTCCCCGTAGGTGGGGATAAAGTGAACAGGAAAAGATGGATAAGGCTGGATCTGGTAAAGTTTGACAACCCCAAAACGAGTTAGATTGAAACCATATACGAGAAAGCTAAAAAGCAAAAAAAAGGTAAAATAACTCTTAGAAAATAACCATTTATAGTAGCTCTTCACATTCTTATCAGCCATTTCTGTTTTGAAGATGTAGAAGGCAACAAAGTATAACAAAGGCATAATCATAATTGGACCAAAGCGGAATATTCTAAACAGCATTTCAATTGCTTTCTCCGATAGAAAATCCCCTGCATACAAAATGGCAACATCCATTTGCCATACAGATAATAGAAATAAAAAATAAGAAAAATACCTTGATATGGCCATTTTATGCGCAAAAAGGATAATAAGCCCGCAGAAAAAGGGTATGAGCGAAATAGAAACCAGTAAAATAAAATCCAATGGAAACAGTCCTTCTACAATTTTGAAAGTAAGATACATGAATTATTGCCGCCATAGCCATGAGAGGTGATGGCAACTTTATTCACTTCTTCATATTTTGTTTCTGTCACGATGGGGAGATCCGGATAATTATTCAAATTACATTTTATCGTTGGAGGAATAAACTGATGTTCAATACTGATTAAGCTGGAAATAGCTTGTATAGCTCCCGTTGCACCGAGGTAATGCCCGGTCATTCCTTTAATAGAAGTGATGGGAACGGAATGTCCGAACAATGTTCTATGTACAATGGTTTCTACGGTGTCATTCTCTTTTATTCCAAGAGCCTGGCTGTTAATATAGTCCGGAACTTGTCCATTTAGACATTGTCGCAATGCCTCAATCATCCTGGCACCTGAGGAATCAGAATGGTAAATCGAGATTCCATCCTGGTTCATATAGGCTCCCTCAAGCCAGCCTTTAGCAATGACATTTCGGCTTTGAGCTGAATGTTCACTTTCGAGCACAAGAACCCCCGCACCTTCCGATAAAACAAAGCCGCTATCATCAGAAAAAGGGCCGCCGGCCACTGCTGGATCCGTTTCCCTTGATGTGAGCCGAAGTTTAGAAAATCCCTGAACCACGACATCTGTTAATGTACTTTCTACTCCTCCGACTATACAAATATCAAATTGGCCAGCCTCAATCAAAGTTTTTCCTAAATTGATCGCGTCTGTGCTTGCGGTGCAGCTGTTGCATAAAGTTAAAGACATGCCATGCAAATCAAAAAACGAACTCACAGCGGTTGATAAAGCGTTTGCATTCATATTCCCGATAGATAATGGAGAAATTTGATTGTTTTTTTGAAGTTTCACGCTCCACTTTTCAACCTCAGTAATATTCCCACCCGAAGTTCCTATAATAACGCCAACTCTTTTGTCTTGCAATCTATTTATTAGGTGAGCCATCTCGATTGCATCATGAGCAGCTCCAATCACCATTTGTGCTGTTCTGGGGTATCTTTTCAATACTTTGGGACAAAGCGCTGTTAAGTCTGCATCAATTTTCCCGCAAACTAGCTGAAGTCCATGATTAAACTCAATCATTTCTAAAATAATCTTACCATGTTCCAGTACATCTTTAAAATCTGAAACGGATTGAATTTTCGGTGCCTTTATACCATAACCTGTGATCAATACTTTCACTCTAAAATTCTCCTCTAACATGTAATCTATTAAAATTATAAATATTTTCCATTAATAAAAGAATAGTTTTTACTGGAGTAGATCCTATCTTTATTGCCTTATTAAAATCTTGCTACTATTAAAAAGTATCATTATACAAATAAAAGTGGGAGCCGACTGGACTTGGCTTCCACTTTTATATATTGCTTCATTTTTATATGATACGAGTGATAACGATACCTGAGATTTGTTTAATTTTACTCTCTAAAGCAGGAATAACATCTCCATTTACTTTATCATCAATGTCAATCATTGTATAGGCATATTCTCCACGGCTTTTGTTAACCATATCTGCAATGTTTAGATCGTAACTGGAGATCGCCGATGTAATTTGTCCAACCATGTTTGGAACATTTTTATGAAAGGCCACCACTCGTGGCTTTCCAGTATAAGGAAGACTAACATTTGGGAAATTCACAGAGTTTCTAATATTACCTGTCTCTAAAAATTCCTTCACCTGACGGGCCGCCATGATTGCGCAGTTTTCCTCTGACTCCTGAGTAGAGGCACCAAGGTGTGGAATCGGAAAGGCATTTTTCATTTTTAGCACATTTTCATTCGGAAAATCGGTGATATACTTTCCAACCTTCCCGTTCTCAAGGGCAGTGGCCATGTCTGATTCATTAACAAGCTCACCACGCGAGAAGTTTAAAATATAGACATCTGGCTTCATGATGCTGAAAGTTGCTTCGTTAAACATTCCTTTCGTATCTCCGGTTAACGGCACGTGGACAGTAATATAATCAGATTCTGCAAATAGCTGTTCAATGGTCATGGCCCGCTGAACATTACGGGATAAATTCCAAGCCGTATCGACAGAAATAAAGGGATCAAATCCGATGACGTCCATATCGAGATCAAGCGCATGGTTTGCGACAAGAGCACCAATGGCCCCTAAACCAATAACCCCTAATGTTTTCCCTTTAATTTCTTTTCCAACGAACTGTTTTTTACCAGCTTCCACGAGCTTGGGAATTTGGTCACCTTCACCTTGAAGTGAAGTGGTCCAGGCAACACCGTCAAAAAGGTTGCGGGAAGAGGCGATTAGTGTAGTTAAAACTAGTTCTTTAACAGCGTTGGCATTGGCACCCGGAGTATTAAACACCACGATACCTTGCTCTGTGCATCGATCTACGGGAATATTATTGACACCCGCACCTGCTCTTGCGATTGCTTTTAAATTGGCTCCGAATTCAGTACTGTGCATATTGAAGCTGCGAACTAGGATGGCATCCGGATTTTCATGGTCGTTGTCAATTTTAAAGCCGTCCTTATTGAAGATTTTTAGGCCTCGTTCTGCAATGCTGTTAAGGGTTTTGATGGTTTTTACTTTTTCCAGCGTAATTGTACTCATTCTTTTTCCTCCTTTAATAAACAGAAAGAGGTAAGGGAATCACTCCCTTACCTCTGCCCAGGCGAACGGCTTCGACACCATGTGCTCCCTCGCGGTGATCCGCGTTTCGCCAGTCACACATGGCCCTTTTAATTGGTTTCATTTTACCATACTTTTTTTTGGTTTGCCACTTAAATACTTTATATATATTGAAAAATTTGAATATTTTTGGTTGGTGAATTTATTGGGGGGGCGAAGGTTGAAATGGGGGTCTGTTGATGCGACTTCGTCCGTTTTTTTGAATAGTTATGTCAAAGGAAGGGAGGGGTTGGGCTAGAGGCACGCCTTATAGGCCCGACGATGTCTGAAGAAGGGAGGTGTTCGGACACGAACACGCCTTATAGGCCCGACGGTGTCTGAAGAGGGGAGGTGTTCGGACAAGAATTCGTCTTATAGGCTCGGCGGTGTCCGAAGAAGGTAAATGTTCGGACAAGAACAGGTCTTATAGGCCCGACGGTGTCCGAAGAAGGTAAATGTTCGGACACGAACAGGTCTTATAGGCTCGGCGGTGTCCGAAGAAGTGAGATGTTCGGACAAGAACACGCCTGATAGGCTCAGCGGTGTCCGAAGAAGAGAAGTGTTGGGACAGAGGCACGTCTTATAGGCCCGGCGGTGCCCGAAGAAGGAATTCTCTATCACCTCTACTCATTGACTTTGCTAGAGTTCACGCGTTTGGAAGGATTTAGAAATGGCAATCCAGACATCTTGGTAAATTAAATGAAGGCAGGAGAAAGTAGAGTAGCAGTCCGAAAGCCAGCTTCAATTCAGACAGGATTTATTTTTCAATCTAGTAAAAAAAATAAAAGATTCCTATTGAATCTAAAAATGAAAACGGTTATATTAAATACATAACAGTAATACGTCTTTAATACGTCTTAGTAGAGGAGTGGCAGAAATGAATGTTGCAAAAGTGGTAAATGAGATGATTTCAGCAACGAAAGAAGGGATTACGGAAGTTTACTTGGTGGCGTGTGGCGGCTCGTTAGTCGATATGTATCCCACAAAATACTTTCTTGAGTCCGAAGCCAGAAAAGTGGTCACAGGTCTTTTTACAGCAAATGAGTTTGTTCATGCAACACCAAAACGGTTAAATCAAGATTCTCTTGTGATGGTTTGCTCACATGGAGGGAACACACCGGAATCCGTGGCAGCAGCGAAGGTAGCCAAGGAGCATGGAGCCCACACCATCGGTTTGACACATAATAAAGAAGCCTCATTGCTGGAATATTCCGATCATGCGTTTATATATGAATGGGGAGCAGAAAGTGATGTCAAAAATAACCCAATGGCCATTATTCTGCAATTGGCGGTTGAGGTTCTCACATTGACTGAAGGATATTCGCACTATGAAGCCTTCCAAAATGGAATTGAAAAAATTAATGGAATCATTAAAAAGGGAGAGCAGTTGGTAGCTGCTAGAACAAAGGAGTTTGCCAACCAATATCAAAATGAGGAATTATTTTATATCCTTTCAAGTGGGGCATCTTATGGCCATGCCTACGGTTTTGCGATTTGCTCTTTAATGGAAATGCAATGGCTTCATGCGGCATCGATCCATTCCGGGGAATACTTCCATGGGCCTTTTGAGGTAACAGACAAAGAAACTCCATTTATATTGTTGGTCAATGAGGGCAGAACACGTGCCTTGGATTTACGTGCCAAAACATTCCTTGATCAATATGCAGAAAAAGTTGAAGTTGTTGATGCAAAAGAATTGGGAATTAATACGATCGCGGATGAGGTTGTTGAATATTTTAATCCCATTCTCTTCTATAGTATTATGTGCGTATATCGCCAGGCACTAGCTGATGTACGGAATCATCCATTGGAAACACGTCGGTATATGGGAAAAGTTGCATACTAAAACGAGGTGACAGTCAAATGGTAAAGGTTATTGGAATTGGAGATAATGTTGTAGATAAATATGTTCATATTAAAACCATGTATCCTGGAGGCAATGCCCTTAACTTTAGTGTATTTGCGAAAAAATTAGGGGCTGATTCCGCATTTATCGGGACATTTGGTGATGACCGGGAAGCGGAACATGTAGAAAATGTGCTAAAAGAATTGCACATTGACATATCCAGATGCAGACATTTCAGTGGAGAAAATGGATGCGCCCGTGTCACTCTTGAGGATGGAGATCGTGTTTTTCTTGGCAGCAATGATGGCGGTGTAACTCGTGAACATTTGTTGGAACTAACGAATGAAGATATGGAGTATTTACAAGATTGTTTGTTGGTCCATACAGGTTTGTACAGTCATACCGGACATTTATTGGAACAACTGAATAGCCTTCAGGTGCCTTTATCCTTTGACTTTTCCGATGATTTTCAACAGGAGCAAATCGATCAATATATTCATTTTGTGGACTTTGCCTTTTTTTCCTGCAGTCATTTATCTGAACAGGAGACAAAGGAATTTTTAAAAAGCAACTTTTCTAAGAATGGCCAAATTCTCATAGCGACCCGCGGAAGTGATCGCACCGTTGCCTATGATGGAAAAGAGTACTATTATCAGTCTCCGGAGTATGTTAAACCAGTAGATACAATGGGAGCTGGAGATTCTTTCATTACGGCATTTTTGCTTCACTATATTCAACATCCTGACATTGCACAGGCAATGAAGGAAGCGGCGGTGTTTGCAGCCAATAGCTGCCTTGTTGAAGGTTCTTTTGGGTTTGGGGTGTCCTATTAATAATTGGTTTGAACGGCTTGTGATATCGTAAAACGTTTGATACTCTTTCTACATAAAGGGAAAAAAATGTGGGGGGAGAAAAAGTTGTACGTCAATCAGCAAGAACCATTATATATGCAAATTAAAAAAGCCATTCAGTCTGCGATCTTAAATGAAACATTTAAGCAAGGGGGGAAAATCCCAAACGAAACGGAATTAATGGATCAATACAAGGTGAGCCGAGTTACCGTCCGCAAAGCAGTGGAAGAGCTTGTGAAGGAAGGATACTTAGTGAAGCGACATGGGATTGGGACCTTTGTCAGTCATTCGAAAATTGATCGTAAGATCAAACATGTAATGGGATTTACTGCAACCTGCACGGCAAACGGTTTATCGTCTCATAGTGTTGTGACTAAGAAGGAAATGATGGAACCGGATTCAGCACTTAAAAAGGTGCTAAATCTTGAACCAGATGAAAAAGTCATCTATATCCAAAGGATTAGATATGCAGGTGATCACCCGTTGATGCTGGAGAATAACTATTATCCATATAATCGATTTCATTTTTTAATGGATGAGTCACTGGAAGGTTCATTGTATGATTTATTACGGGAGAAGTATGGCATAGATCCTGTAAAGTCTGGGAATACGACACTGGAAATTGAAGTGGCTGATGAAGAAAAGGCCCAGTTGCTTGAAACTTCCATTGGAAAAGCGTTGTTCTTCATGAATACCATTATTCACGATCAACATGGCATGCCTGTTCATGTAGGGAAACAGTTTATTATTGGGGATCGCTATCAATTTACGTTGTAAAAGAGATTCTTTACCCACCGTTATGACGTATTGTGGACGTTATAACGGTGGTTACTATGAAAAAATGAAAACGCTATTAAAAATTGTGTGAGAATGAAGGTGCATGGATGCCTACTAGCCATTTAAATGCCGATACTGTGCTAGTTTCTAATGTTATTTTTTCAGGGAAAGAAGATAACCCGTTTGCCGGGTTTATTGCTGTTAAGGATAAAAAAATTGTTGCAGTTGGTCATCAAAACGAGCAATGGCACTGGATTGGTCCGAAAACGAAGGTGTACCAGTTTGACGATCAGCTCATAATGCCGGGAATTCACGATAATCATGTATTCTTTACCGGATATATGTCCATGAATCGTGGTCTGGATATGTCGAAGGTCACATCTGTAAATGAAGCTGTTACTCTATTAAAAGAGTATTCTAAGGGAATGGGTCCTACTGAGAATCTTTATGGATTTAGCTGGGATAAGGAAAGCTTTGGGTGTATTCCTGAACAAAGTCTATTGGATGAAGTTTTTCCGGACAGACCGGTGATTGCTATTAATCGTACAAAAAATTGGTGTTGGATGAATCAAAGGGCCATTGATCAGTATGGATTTACTCCTGATCAATGCAGTGCTGAGGATCGTGGAGCATTATTAAAAGATATGCTGAAAGAAAAAGAGAAAGTAAGGGAAGAGTTCCTTCAGTTTTGTCAGCTGTTAGCTTCTAGGGGAGTTACCTCGATAAAGGATATCGGTTTTGACGAGTACGATTTGCTGCCTGTTTTAAAAGAATTATCTAATGAGGAACAACTGCCAATCAGGGTTCATTTTGTTCTGGAACCTGTGTTGCAGCCACTTAATATTGAAGTAGGAAAAGCCTATCAGCAGCAATATCAACATGATCATCTGCGTTTTCAAGGATACAAAATAATGGTAGATGGGGTTGTAGCGGATCATACCGGTGATATGTTAGAGCCATATGCAGATATGGCGGATGTTAGAAATTTACGAGAAGTTGATTATGAGAGAATTGAAGATTGGGTAGTAGAGGCTGACCGTCATGGCTTGAAATGCTGTTTAACGGTAGAGGGGGATGCTGCGATCCGTCAGGCTGTTACCATTTTAGAAAAATGCAGGAAGATCAATGGATACCGTGATGCGCGCCATTCGATTAGTGACTTAGAGTTTCCGCATCCCGAAGATTTAAAACGCATGGGAGAGAATCAGATTTTTGCAGAAATTTATGCACAGATCTTATTGCTGAATCCTTCTTATAAAGAATCGTATATGGCCGATGTGGTAGGAGTGGAGAAAGAATCCCGTTTTTATGATTATAGGGCGATGTTAGACGCAGGGATTACGATTACTGCGGGGACAGATTTACCTCTGTTTATCACGAGTGTTCCAGATTCGATCTATGCTGCATCTAAGCGACTTTTTCCAGATGGCTCACCTGAGGGTGGATGGCACCCTGAACGAGGAATGCCGATTGCTGAAATGTTGAAGGCATGGACGATTAATGGGGCAAGGCATCATTTTATGGAGGACAAAACAGGTTCCATCGAAGAGGGCAAATATGCAGATATTGCCGTTTTTGACCGGAATTTATTTGAAACTCCTGCCTCTGAAGTAAGAAATGCCAGA
This sequence comes from Bacillus sp. JJ1764, assembly GCF_036962145.1. Classification (NCBI taxonomy): domain Bacteria; kingdom Bacillati; phylum Bacillota; class Bacilli; order Caryophanales; family Bacillaceae; genus Bacillus; species Bacillus sp. JJ1764. The sequence continues at coordinate 15,601 of NZ_JBALNY010000099.1, forward strand.
GCGATTTTGACAATGGTCGATGGGGATATTGTTTATGATTTAACCAAGGAAAAGATTCACGTATAGCTATTTCCAATGAAAAACAGGATGTTTTATGTCTCTTGATAATACGTTTTAGGGACGTCATTTAATTGGGAAATGAGGGACTAGTAATGGAAGCTAAAATGGTAGCAAAGCTGGCAAAAGAACGGAAAAAGTGGACCCTGCCTCATAGTTATTCACTTATTTTTTTGATTATTATCATCGTAGCCCTACTAACATGGATTTTGCCAAGCGGACATTTTGACCGGAAAGATGTGACCGTAGATGGCTCAACAAGAAGTGTCATCGTACCGGGAACATTTCATACGATTCCAAAGGTAAGTGATGCAGGTGATTTGCGTCAAGGGATCACAGGAATACTAAGTGCCCCAATGGAGGGTGTTATCAATGCTGCAGACGTAGTAGCCTTTGTATTAATTGTTGGTGGAGCCTTTGGAATTATTTTAAAGACGGGTGCTATTGACAGAGGCCTGATTGCCTTATCAAACAAGCTACAAAATAAAGGAATTTTTGTCATTCCGATTGCTATGATCCTTTTCAGTTTGGGCGGTTCAACTTTTGGAATGAGCGAGGAAACTATTCCGCTCTATGCCATTTTTATATCCCTTATGTTTGTCCTAAAATTTGATTCGATTACAGCCATCTTAATCCTATTTTTAGGTACTCAAATTGGATATGTGGGTTCAACGCTTAATCCATTTTCTGTTCTGATTGCACAAGGAGTTTCCGGCATTAAGGGTAATCCGCAATTATGGCTGCGGTTTATTGAATGGATTGTGTTTACGGGCGTTTCAATTGGCTTTACGATGTGGTACGCAGCCCGCGTTAGAAAAAATCCAGAGAAGTCAGTTGTGTATAAGAACGATTTAGAAAATCGATCTCAATTTATAAAAGAAGAAGTGGAGCAAGTCGTTTGTTTTTCTGTTCGTGATAAAATTATTTTATCTGGATTTGGCGTCGCTCTTGCACTCATTATATGGGGTATTCTTTCACACGGCTGGTACATGACCGAAATAGGTGCGGTATTTGTGGGGTTAGGTTTATTTGCAGGTATTGTGGCAAAAATGAACCAAAAGGAATTGGCTGAAAACTTTGTTCAAGGCTGTAGCGAATTTGTTTATGCGGCTGTCATTATTGGACTTGCCCGCGGTATTTTGGTTATTGCTGAAAATGGAATGATTATTGATACTATATTAAATTCATTGGCTTCCATGATGGGGGGGCTGCCAAAGTTTGCTTTTACTACCATCATGCTATTGGTTCACAATATTATTACGTTTTTCGTCCCATCCTCATCTGGTGAGGCTTCGTTAACAATGCCTGTTATGGCTCCATTGGCGAATCTAATGGGGATTCATGGAGAAGCGGCTGTTACCGCCTATCAATTCGGTAATGGCTTAACGAATATTATTTCTCCAACAAACGGGGTATTATTAGCTGGCTTAGCGATTGCCAGAATCAGTTTTGGTCAATGGCTCAAATTAATGCTAAAAATATTCCCAATTTTGTGGATTATTGCAGCTGTGTTTGCTGCCATCTCTGCTTACGTTGGGATGTAATAAAAGACATCTCATAGAAATTAGATGTCTTTGGCAAAATGAAACCAACTCGTTCACATGGAGTTGGTTTTTTTATGGCTATGTTAAAGTATACTGTTGATTTTAAAACCTGTTGATTGGAGCGGA
>NZ_JBALNY010000099.1:17430-58392 GCF_036962145.1 Bacillus sp. JJ1764
GAAATCAACATACAAGTTGAACAGAGCCTTATTAATAAAATATAGTCCAATTTTGCAAACATGATCTGCATGCTTTAGTCTTGAATGGTATAAAAAGTGGGGGGCATGGGTCTCTACATTTTTAGGTATTGGGTTTATATTAGGAATATCCATTAAATTTTGTCTATAAGGGAGTAACTTTGACATAGAAACGGGAAGAACTATTCCTAAAAGAGGTGGTAAAATTTATTCGATTGGCAGGGGGGACAGGACCATGTTAAAACAGTACTTTGAAAAGGCAAAAGAAAAGGTTGAATTGGTTGAAAAAAATCAAATGGCGAAATTGAAAGAAGCAGCTGAACAGGTGGCAAAAGCGATTCAAAATGGCGGTATCATTCAACTATTTGGCTGCGGCCACTCTCATATTTTAACAGAAGAGGTATGTTATCGAGCTGGTGGACTTGTTCCTATTAACCCCATCTTGTTTGAGCCCTTAATGCTGCATGAAGGCGCAATAAGGTCCTCACAGTTAGAACGACAAAACGGCTTAGCAGCTGAGTTCATGAGCGCCCAAGACATCCGTAAAGAAGACGTTATGTTTGTCATTTCCACTTCTGGCCGTAACCCGGTTCCTGTGGATGTAGCCCAAATGGCCAAAGTAAAAGGGGCTTTTGTAATTGGGATCACTTCCTTGGAATATTCGAAGAGCCAGCCATCCAGGCATGAGAGCGGTAAACACTTATTTAATTCGGTCGACTTAGTGATCGATAACTATTCAACCAAAGGGGATGCAGCACTTTCTTATGAAAAGGTTAGTGTACCATTTGGCCCTACATCAACTGTAGTGGGGGCAGTCATCATTAATGCTATCTTTGCCGAAGCGGTAAAAATGATGGCAGACAATGGCTTTGAACCTCCAATCTTCTTAAGTGGAAACATTGATGGAGCTGATCAACATAACCAGCAATTAATAGAAAAATACCGGGATAGAATTCCGCTGTTAAAATAAATTCCAGATAAAGAAGCTACAAAAGACGACTGTTTATCTCAAAAATGTGAATTTCAGTCGTCTTTTTTCTTTTGAATGAGTTTGATAATAGAGTCCTTCGGGTTCCAACATTGGAATTGATAGTGTGTCTTTGTTTCATAGCCTAATCTTTTGCAAAAGTATTTCATTCCTTCTGCTTTTTTCTCTGCTTGGAAATGTTGGCATGTGGCGCAGCAATGGAAATTTTTCAATTTTCTTTGCCTCTTTTTTTCTGTATTTGGTGCTTCATTTTGAAACATCCATCATCTCGGTGAACATGTCAACCTTGAACTTTATTTCCATGTGTAAGGCCTGGAGGAATTTCTTTATGTTGATTCGTGAAGGAGTTGCGGTGTTTTTGCCTTCCAACTCGTGCATTTTCATTCGTACTTGGGTGTAATCGAATAGCTTGGATGAGTAATATTCAAAAGTTGGATTGGCGTAATCAGTTAATCCCAGTGAAGCGAGATGCTCAAGCACCTGTTGGATTGCCCGGCGGACTCTCTGTTCCACTGCTTTGCACTCTTTTCGGAGTTCCTGTTGAGTTGCAGAGGCATCGAGATGTTTTTTTGCTGCAAGCTCATACAGCACATGTAAGTTAGGGATTTCGTGATTTCCCTGGATTTCCCATTGATGCATCTGTTCTAATAGGTCCAAAAGGTCCTTTTCACCGCTCTTGCCAACCATACCTAGTTCAAACAAGATTTTCTTTGAAGTGGATGTGAATGATGGCTGCTTTGTTGGTTGTTGGCTTTCAATTTTGCGATTTTTGGTTGTACTCTTGGTTAAAATGCTTAAGGAATGCTGGATGGTATGAAGCGATTTTTCCAACAACCGATAGTCGCTTACCTTTTTAAGGACGCTAACCACTTCAAGCCGGTTTATCGGCTTTGTAATATAATGCTCTACTCCGATGGAATACGCTTCACTAATCATATCCTTCGATTCGATTTGCGAGATCATGATGATTTTCCCCTGGAAAAATGGGGCAATCGCTCTTACAGTCTCAATTCCGTCCCTAATGGGCATGAGAAGATCGATAATAAGGATATCGACTTCCATTTTGTTCAGAGTCTGAGCATCTACTTCGGCTCCATCGGCTGCTTCCCCTACAATGGTACCCAATTCTTCTTCCTCAATGATATTTGAGAGCATTCCCCTGATGTTAGCGGTATCATCGACTATGAAAAAGTTCATCTTCATTCCTCCTTTTTAATTAACATGGCAACTGGAAGATGAATTTCAAAGGTAGTTCCTTTTTCGTGTGATGACTGGACCAGTTTTATAGTGCCTCCTAGATTTTCAATGATATTTTTTGTGTAAGATAAACCAATACCATTTGATGCCATTCCGTCCTGATTAAACTTTGTTGTAAAGCCCGGTTCAAAAATATACGCTTTGTTTTTCTCAGAAATTCCTGTTCCATTATCTTTTACTGTTATTCTGACCTGGTCTTTCACCCTTTTCACTGTTAACGCAATGTTCCCCTCATGCTTGATCGCCTCCACCGCATTGGCGACAAGGTTATTAAGGATGGAGAGGAGGAGGAAAGTCTGGTATTCCGGATGCTCGCCATAGATATTTACTTGAACCTGAATCGATTTCCGAAGAAGCTCCCCATAATTTTTATTTGAGAGGCTGATAACAGAGATAATATCCTTAATATCCATGAAATCTGCCAACTTTTCCTTGATCATTAAACGGGATAATCCTGCGTAAATCCGTTGATTATCTTTTTTTATTTCATGCAATTCACCAGCAACTTTCAGCATGGCTTGTGCATGTGTATGATGGTTCTCCTCTTTTAAGTCTCGGTAAATGGCATAACAGGTGCTTGTTAATTCCTCCGCGTTTTTCATCGATTTCTCCAATTGGAACTTTTCCGCATATAATTCTGAGACAAATAATAAAATTTGTTCGGTCCGTTGTCGCTGCTGCTCTTCGGCCAATCTTGTTTCCCGAACTAAAATGGCATTAAAAAAACCGAGTGCAAAAAAGCTGCGGATCATGGCGACCAAAACGATGATAAGTAAGTTTGAACCCGTCATTTTCATATCGGTCGTGAAATGGCGAATGGTCATTTCTGTTACATTTCCGATTATTTCAAGAACCATACCTAGCAGGCCAATTAGCAGAGGTTTGGAATACATCTTTTTAACTTTGAAAATATGAAAAAACAGAGCAAAAAGCATGTAATAAAAAAACACAGGAAAATTAGTAGAAAATTGGAATGCTCCATCTAGCAGTTTGTCGTGAATCATTCGAAAGCAGAGAACGGAGGCCCCTGTTAAAAAGCCTGCAAAAATTGGATGGATTTTACGTGACCATAACAGGATAAAGAAAAAAACCGGCGCACTCATGCTGACCCTTTGATCAGGGCTGCTAAAGGGATACACCTTTACTTCACCAGCGATCGGTACAGCAATCATCATAAACAAATAAGCTAATAATTTGTCACGAATCGGTTCTTCCCCCTTTTATGCAACGAAGATTCTAACTACTCTAAAAATTATAATTCATCTTTGTAGTTTTTTGTAGTTTTTCGTAGTTAGGGATGTACGATTAATCCATGGAATCGTTTACAATGTATTTTCTACTATTAATAGTATCAAAAGATGGGAGAGAAGCGAGTGAAAAAGAATAGCTTAGCTTGGCAAATTTTTATTGGATTAATCTTGGGGATTATTGTGGGGGCCGTTTTTTACGGTAATCCGCATGTTGAACAATTTTTACAGCCGATTGGAAATATCTTTTTACGATTAATTAAAATGATTGTTGTACCGATTGTCATCTCTTGCTTAGTTGTAGGCGTGGCTGGTGCCGGTGACATGAAAACATTAGGAAAGCTGGGCGGCAAAACCCTACTCTATTTTGAAATTATTACCACCATTGCGATTGTTGTCGGCTTGTTAATCGCGAATATATTCCATCCAGGAACAGGTGTGGATCGTTCTCAATTAGTAAAGTCAGATATTAGTTCCTATGTAACGACTGAAAAAGCAACGGAATCACACTCTAAGATTGATACATTTGTAAATATTGTACCGACCAATGTCGTACAGGCATTTGCAAATGGAGACATGCTTGCGATTATTTTCTTCTCTGTTATGTTTGGACTTGGTGTAGCGGCAATAGGTGATAAAGGCAAACCGATTATCGCATTTTTTAGAGGCACAGCCGATGCAATGTTTTATATAACCAATCAGATTATGAAGGTTGCTCCATTTGGTGTATTTGCTTTAATTGGCGTTACCGTTTCAAAGTTTGGCTTGTCTTCCTTAATACCGCTCGGAAAACTGGTTATTACTGTATATGGTGCGATGGCATTCTTTATTATCGTTATTCTCGGCATGGTTGCAAAAATTTGCGGCTACAACATCTTTAAATTATTAGCCTATCTAAAAGATGAATTAATTTTAGGCTATTCAACAGCAAGCTCAGAAACGGTACTTCCGCGAATTATGGAAAAAATGGAACGAATCGGCTGTCCAAAAGGAATTACATCTTTTGTCATCCCAACCGGTTATTCCTTTAATTTGGATGGCTCCACATTGTATCAGGCCATTGCAGCATTGTTTATCGCTCAAATGTATGGCATTCATATGAGTATTGGGCACCAGATCACATTGGTTCTCATTTTAATGATTACCTCCAAAGGAATTGCAGGTGTACCGGGTGTTTCGATTGTTGTTCTCTTATCAACCTTAGGCAGTGTGGGCGTTCCAGTAGAGGGCTTGGCCTTTATACTTGGTGTTGACCGAATTCTTGACATGGCTCGTACATGTGTTAACATCGTCGGCAACGCACTAGCCAGCATCGTCATTTCAAAATGGGAAGGGCATAAGGTTGGAGACACGTTCGAGGAAAAAGCTGCCTAATCAGTAAAAGTGTTCTATTAAAATAAGAAGGGTTAGCCACTACGAACAGTAGCGTCTAGCCCTTTTTGTTATTTGTTAGATATATTCATTGTGCAAGGCCTTTTAGAGATGTGGCACCTTCGGACAAGGCGAATCGAAAAAAGCAAGGTGTGACCGAAGTCGAGGCATAAATGCGAAGGGAATGCCTACAACCTATTGGATGAACCCATATTCTTTTAGGGATTCAACCAGCTGAGCTTTCGGTTGGAACCCAGATATTCTTTTCACCAGCTGTCCGTTTTGAAAAAATAATAATGTTGGGATCCCCATTACCTGATACTCACTGATAAACTCCTGATTTTCATCGGAATTCACTTTAACTATTTTTACATCGTACTCTAAATCAATTTCCTCTAGGACAGCCCCGATTAATCTGCAAGGCGGACACCAAGGTGCCCAGCAATCAATCAGCACAGACTGACTTGTTTTAATCTCCTTATAAATTCCCTGTCCCTCTGCCTGTAATATACTCATGATTTCCTCACCTTTCCATTTGTCTTTTGATAGTAGTATATGATGAGTTATACTATAAGTAAAATTAATACTTTGAATGTATTGCATAAGTAAAATCTAATGTAGGTGTGGGGTGAACCATGACTTTATTTCAATTAGAGGTTTTCTTAAAGGTAGTGGAAGCAAAAAGTTTTACTAAGGCCGGTGAGCAGATTGGCCTTTCGCAATCGGCCGTCAGCCAGGCGGTGGCAGCTCTGGAATCAGAGTTAAATGTAAAGTTACTGAACCGGAGCAGAAATGGGATTAATTTAACAAAAGTTGGAGAACGCATCACGGTTTTGATTCGGGAGTTAATGGTGATTAAAACCAAGATCACCAATGAGGCGACGGGAATCACAGAACTTGAAACAGGGACGATCAGAATTGGAAGTATTGCAGGTATGGCAGCAAAACTATTGCCTGGTCTGATTAGTTCTTTTAAGAAACGATTTCCGGGTGTAGAAGTCGTGCTATATGAAGGAAACCAAGATGAGGTAAATAATTGGCTAACATTATCAGTGGTAGATGTTGGAGTGGTCTCTGAAGAAAAGCGGGAATTTGAATTTATCCCCTTGCTCCAGGATAAAATGGTTGTGTTTGTCTCGGAAAATCATCCGTTGAGCCATCAATCAGCCATTCATGTAAAGGATATCGCAAGTGAACCCTTCATCATGGCAAAAGAATGCAACCATGTTATTCGGAAGATTTTTAAAGAACAAGGGATCTCACTAAATGTTCAATTTGAAGTCAGTGACATTGCCACCATCATCGCAATGGTTCAGGAGGGAGTAGGAAATACGATTCTTCCGGAATTGGCCATTCCTTCTACCTTATCCAAAGTCACGGCCTCCTATTTAAGCCCGCAAGTCTATCAGAACTTAGGGCTAGAGGTGCGTTCAACCAATTTCATAAATCCCGCTCTAAAAGCATTTATCCACGAAGCGCAGGAATTCACTAAGAATTTGTCATTGAAATTATTTAATAGTTATCAATCTGTTATTGTGAGAAAAAAATAGGGAGCGTCTAAGCCAGTGAGGACGTTTATATAAAAGTAGAAGAAAAAAGCTTGTTTGCAAAAAGCCTTTTTCTTCTACATTTAAAGAGCCTTGCTGTTACAAATTAGTTCTATGATTTTTTTCTACTATATCCAGAGGTTCTCTAATCTATCAAACAGAGTGAGATTTTGCACCTTCATAAACTACTTTTCCATCAACAATCGTTAGCTTCACCTTTGCAACTGGTATTTCCTCCGCCGGTATGTCAAAAAGATTTCTTTCCAAAACTACTAGATCTGCGAGTTTTCCAACTTCCAATGTACCCAACTCATGCTCTCGGAATGAACCGTAAGCCGGTCCAATTGTATATGCTTTTAACGCATCGGCAAGAGTAATCCGCTCATGTGGATGCCATACTGTTTTTCCGCTGCTGTCAATTCTTGTGACGGCACGATAGATTTGTTGAAGTGGATTCAGGATGTCGATAGGGAAGTCTGTTCCAAATGCTAACCTCGCTCCTGCTTTTTTCAATGTATTGACCGCGAAAACATGCTTTTCCCGTTCGGCACCAATTCGGTCGGTGTAAACACCCCGTTCTGACATGGCCATGTGATCCGGTTGCATCGAAGCCGTGACACCAAGCTCATTAAAACGATGGATATCATCAGGATGAATCACTTCAATATGTTCCACGTTATGCCGGGAATCACGCTTGCCGTTGACTTTTTGTGCTTCCTCATAAGCATCTAAAGCAAGGCGAATGGCTCCGTCACCAATCGCATGAAAACGAATGCTAAATCCCTCTTTATCCGCTTCCACTACCCACTTTTTAATTGTTTCAGGAGGGAAAGTTGCCTCACCGCGTGTATCGTCCTGATCTGCATAGGGTTCTAATAAATACGCCGTACGAGCTGTAATGACACCATCAATAAATTGCTTCAGTCCGGACACACGGAGTAAATCGGATTGGTAGGCATCCCGCAAATGCTTGGCGTGCTCCAAGTCGCCATTTAATGCTGGCCACAAATGGACACGTGTTGTTAGTTCTCCTTTTTCTTCAAACTCTTTATAGATACGATAATCATTTAAGTTATCCAATGATTCTGCCGCAAATAGGTCGTGGACAGCTGTTACTCCAAAGCTGGCGGCGTGGGTGAGGAAACTTGAAAAAAGTTCTCTCTTTTGTTCATTTGTAAAATCATAGGCATGGAGGATTACCTCATCCATTGCACCTTCATATAATATCCCATTTGGTTCACCATTTTCGTTCTTTCCGATCATACCAAAAGAGGGGGGAGGAGTGTGTCGAGTGATATTGGCCATCTCTAATGCTTTCGAATTCACCCAGGCATAATGAACTTCAGCATGAAAGAGTAGCGCTGGACGATCGGGAAGAATACGATCCAATGAATAACGATCAGGTAATTGTTGTGTATCCCAAAAACCACTGTCCCACATAAATCCGAAAACCCATGGCTGATCCGGATTGCTTTCAGCGAATTCTCGAATCATTTCTAGTGCTTCCTCTTCTGAACGAGCCTCGAACAGGTTGACACCATTGAGGGAAACGGCACCCTGCATCATATGAAGATGGAAATCATGGAATCCCGGCATAATGAGTTGATCTTTAAATTGAAGGACTTTCGTATCCTCGCCCATATGGTGCTTCGTTTCTTCTTCAGAACCAACCGCTATTATTTTTTTGCCTTTAATCGCAATCGCTCCCGGTTCAGGTTGGTCGGTAAGACCTGTAAATACAGTATTACTTGTAATAATGAAATCAGCAATTTGTTTACTCATTTTCAATGTATCCTTTCTTTAGTACATAAAATAGTGGTTATTGAGCTTCTTCAAGTCCAAGCTCAGGTGGTAGTTGTCTAAACATTTTTGTTAAGTTTAATAGATAGATGAATCCGACGAGCAGCCATGTCCCACCTAGTATTAGTGAATGTTTATCTAAATTTTTCATTAATAATCCAATAAGTGCTGCGCCAATCAGAGGTATGACTAAATATAGAATTGTCCCTTTGAAGGACCGCTGTTTCTTTCTGAAGTAATAGTGGGCGATCACCGATAGATTCACAAAGAAAAAGGCGAATAGCGCTCCGAAGTTAATCAGTGAGATCGCTGTGTTTAAATTTAGGAAAATGGCACTTAAGGCAATGACACCAATGAGTAAAATATTGAAAACTGGTGTTTGAAATTTGGGTGATAGATAGCCAAAGAATTTTTTGGGCAATACATTTTCCCGTCCCATCGCATACAAAATACGAGAGGCGCTCGTTCCCGAGGCAACAGCTGAAGCAAAGCCAGCTGTTATACCGATTGCATTCATGATGCTATTAAAAATCATTCCGCCAACATAAATCTGAATGTCAATATAGGCGGACGCAGGGTCTTTAAAGGACTGAAAATTTGGGTAAACCATTTGTAGGAAATAGGCGCCTACGATAAAGATGAGTCCGCCAATGAAAGTAACCAAATAGATCCCCTTTGGGATCGTCTTCATCGGATCTTTCGTTTCTTCTGATAATGTGGTTACGGCATCAAAACCTAAGAAGGAAAAACATAAAATCGGAACAATGGATAAAAGAGTTGATAAGGTAATGTGAGAATCATAGAAGGGAGCGGTTGAAAACAATGTCCCTGCTCCTTTTCCAGCATGAAGTCCTTTAATCGCCAAGGTAACGAACCAAACCAGCGATAAGATTTGGAAAATCAGCAAGATCGTATTAAAGTTTGCTGCTAATTTAATACCAAAGATGTTGACAGTTGTAACAATGACAATAAATGAAATGATCCAAACATACATCGGAATCGAGGGGAACATGGCATTAAGGGCGATGGCATTGAACAAGGCACTGATCATCGGGCTAAATAGATAATCAATGATAATGGTCCAACCAACGAGAAATCCAAAATGCGGGTTTAGCGATTTTTGGGCATACGTATAAGCTGCCCCTGAATTTGGTAGCGCTTTCGACATTTGCGAATAGCTATAAGCTGTAAACAACATGATGAATAAAGCAATCGCATAAGCGGTAGGGATCATCCCGTTTGTGCCACTTACGGCTATTCCATACGTTGTTAACAAAGTAGTTGGAGCCATATAGGTTAAACCAAAAAACACAACCATTTTTAACGTGAGAGCTCGCTTAAGCGTAACTGAATTAGTATCCATCCATCAATCCTCCTTGAAAAATGTATGACCCATTTTTTAATTTGCTGCTTACTCAATGTGTAAACGTATACTTTTCAAAAGGTGTTTGACATGGCTGGCCGGGAGCTAATTCAAAGTATCCATCTGTTAAATTCATGATAATAGAGAAAACTGTGTCTGAAGGAAGCGGTCTTCCAGGTAAAGGGCCCAGGGTTTCACCGTGCCTGCAGATTGAATCTGGATAATTGAGATGATCTGATAAGAGGGACTTCACCGTTTCTACATCAATTTTTCCATGTTCTTTTTTAAGTAATTTCTCCCCACGACCTTGGCGAAAATGAGTATCAGGAAAATCCTTTCTTGCCAAATCTTTTATATTGATGTGTTTTGGTCCATAAAAATGATTAGAGTGAACAATGATCCCCTCGGATGGATAAATGGCATCGTAATCATCACACGTGCTTTCAATATCAAGAACTTCACCCTCGCTTGTCGCAATTAAAAAGTTTGCAGAAGTCCCTCTTGGCAGGCGGGAAATTTGTCCAACAGCCTGGGAAAACAATGTACTATTTAAAATTCCCCGGAAAACAATATGAACCGGAACGCCATATTCTTGCTGGGTTGTACTTAGAAAATTAAGACAAAAGCCAATGCCACAATCATTCATGCCAATTTTTCCGACAATACCGGCTTCTGTGCACATTAATACTTTTGGGCGGGAAGGCTGAATGATCTCAACGATAATGACACTTGGCTTAGAAGAAGCCATCCAATCCCAATTCTGTGCTAATAATGTTTGGTTATCTTTTGTACCGGGGGGGACAGCCGCTAAAGAAGTACACCCGTCAGTTGTCGACATGATTTCACTTCGTGCATTCAATGCAACAATGTCTAGAAAATCGACCTTTGCGCCATCACTTATCCCCTTCATTTCATCGATAATAAGCGGATCATACTTTTCAATCCAGGGAATGTAGGCGGCAGCACGAATTCTTGCATGATCCCAGCTAGTATTATTAGCATTCATAAATAGTTGCTCATAGGCCTTGATAGAGTGATGAATTTCCTGTTCAGCCTGCTCACCAATTTGTTTGCCGCATTCGTAGGCAGTTCCTTTTACACAAATCCTTTTAAACGTTTGCAAAAAAACCCCTCCATGATTCTCTATTTATAGACTATTAATGGTTATGTCCATAATTATAAATGAAACATCGATATTGTCAATAATATTTAGAATATTTAGATGAATATAGAAGTTATTATTATTCTGTTAGAATGTAGGTATTAATAAGTGTAAAATAATAGAGTATGTGTAGTTCTATATGAAAAATCTTTATTCATTTGATCAAAGGAGTGATTTCCTTGACCATTCGTTTAGGTATTTTTGGCTCAAAAGAATCAGTCGCAAAAATTAATTCTATTGTAGAAAAAAATCCTTCCTTCAAAAGTATTTCTATTATTTGGGATTTGCGTGAAGGGAATAACAACCCCTTGCATCCTTATTGTGAAGAGGTTGATGCCTGGCTATTTGCTGGTGACCTTGCCTTGACTTATGCAAAAAAGTGGGGGGAGATAAAGCAGCCTACTTATAGTGTAGAATATACAGGCTCCAGTCTATATAAGACCCTATTATTGGCCGCATATGCAGAAGGGCTAAAAATCGAGGAATTGAGTTTTGATTCATTTGAACTGACCGATTTAAAAAATAGTCTGAAGGAAATTAACATTAGTGAAAAACCCTTATATTTAAAACCTTTTGATGAATCACTAACTCTCGAAGATTATGTCGATTTTCATTACTCAAATTGGAAGGAACAAAAAATAAAGGGAGTCATTACTTGTATTCCTCATATCAAAAGTGAACTTGAAAGCTTGGGCATACCTGTATTCAGAATCCTGCCTACTAAATCGGCAATTGAAACTAAATTGAACAGTATTGTTCTGGCATTTGAATTACAACGCTATCAAACCGCGCAAATTGCCGTTCAAGTTTTAGAGCTTGATACGGAGAATAAATTATCCAAGGATTTGTTCTCTACAGATGAATTATTAAATCTGGAGCTAAAAATAACAGACAAGCTATTGAAGTATGCTAGGCGCCTGCAAGGTTCTTTAAAAGCAGCCGGATTAGGAAAGTTCGTTATTTTTTCAACGAGGGGAGTAATGGAGAAAATCACAGACTCATTTTGCTCCATTCCTGAAATGGCAGAGCTGGATGAACTGGGTTTAAAATCAGTAACTTGTGGAATTGGAGTCGGTTATTCAGCATATGAAGCTGAAATAAATGCCGTTAATGCGCTTATTCACGCAAAAGAGTTTGGAAAAGGGACATGGATGGCTCTTTTGGATCATCATGAATTTATCGGCCCACTTGGTGCGCCCAATCAACTTAACTTTTCCTATCATTCGGCCGAATTAGAATCGGTCAGCAAAAAAACATCATTAAGTATATCAACGCTAAGCAAAATAGCCTCCATTTTGAATAAAATGAAGACTGATGAAGTTGATGTGAAGGAATTAAGCCAATTTTTGCAGATTATGCCTCGAAGTGCCCAGAGAATTATTACCGCACTTGAAGCCCATGGTTATGCAACAGTTATTAGGCAAGAAAGCCCCCATGTTAGGGGAAGGCCTAAAAAAATATACCAAATTCATTTAAATGATTGAGTCAGAAAAAAAGAGTGGAGTCATTCTACCATCAGCAAAAAGCCGGATCAAATTCAAGGATTTGATCCGGCTTTTTTGCATTTATGGTGAAAGTAGTGGTTGTTGCTGGGTAATACAATGAATGCCTCCGCCGAGCCCGTTGACAGCCATTGGATTGATTTGTACAATTTTTCGATTCGGAAATGCAGCCTGAAGAATTTCTTTAGCCTGCTCATCCATTTGTCTCACACGATCAGACTTGCCCGGCTCCCAATATTTTGCAGCGATAACAGCGTTGTTTGTAATCAAGAAGTTCAAATAACTTACGGCAGGAATCTCGATTACCTTATCCCCATCTTTGTAGCCTAAACTTTTATAATAGTCATAGCTTTCATCTCCGGGCATAATAAGTCTTTCGTACCAATGATCAGACAAATCAGGAGCCGGCATGCGAATAATATTGAACGGTTTGCCATCGATATCGGTTGCGGTTTTCAGCTTGTTCACCATTTCCTCGACAATTTCGTAATCGATTCTCTCTAATGTGTTGTTATCCCTGGCTTCTTTGGAAATTTCCGCAACTAAAATGGTATGGGGATCTACGAAGCGCGCAAATTCATCAATGTGGCCATTCGCTCCATAACCAAAGAAATTTTCGATAATAGGGCCATTCACCACCAATTTATCTGCAAGAGGACTTCGATCAATCCAGATCATTTTCTTATAGCCATACATTCTAAGGATTTCACTTTCAATTTCTTCAATCGTTTTTCCAGGGTTGCGGTTAAGTGCCATGTCCTTAAATCCCATCATGACCCCATTACCATTCACTTCATAACCACCGCCCTCAGCCACCATGCTGGACTGAACGGTAGGGAGATTCAGTTGCCGAGCCATATCTCTATCAAGATAGCCCAGCGCAAGCTTATCATAGACGTTGTTGCCTGCACCGTAGAAGTTCCAATTAAAATCCATCACCTTTGCCTTGCCTTCACTATTTTTTACGAATGCAGGCCCTAAATCTCTTGTGTAAATATAGAGGTTATTATATTCATGAAAGTTGATGGAATTTGTATCGATCTTATAGTTCTTCAGAAAGTTGATCACCTGATTTTTTTCATTAGGCTTGATGATAAGATCCACTTTTACACGAGCAACGTTTTGCAAATTTTCAATGATTTGCGCAGTAACATCATGCATTCCAGGAATGGATGGGTATTCATACCAAGCTAACCAAACGGCACTTTGCTTCTCCCATTCAGCAGGGAATGAATAATCTTCTGCTGCCGTCGTACTAGCTGCCGTTCCACTAATAGATGCAGAGGACATCATCACAATACTCAACATGGCAATTAGCGACAACTTACATAACTTTTTCAACAGGTTCTTTTTCACCGTATTTCTCCTCATAATTTTCATGTATTTTTATTATTAAAAGCTTCCACCTGCAACAGAGGGCCATATGTGTCCGGCCGTCGATCCCGAAGAAATTGAAGGAGGTTACGAGCAAAATCAATCTCGTTTCTATCAATCTCCTGGATGATGATCCCTTCTTCATCGTCAAGTGATTGCATTATTTTCCCTAATGGATCACTGATAAAACTCCCGCCATAAAAGGTCATATTTTTTTCTTGCCCAACACGGTTAACGGCCGCCACAAAAACACCGTTTGAAATTCCGTGCGCAGAAATCGCCTTCTCCCATGCCGTTCGAGTAGAGAGTTCGGGATGATCAGGCTCAGAACCAATAGCTGAGGGATAAAATAGGATCTCAGCACCTTGTAATGCCAGTATCCTTGCTACCTCTGGAAACCATTCGTCCCAACAAATTCCAATCCCTATTGTCCCATAACGAGTTTGATAGACAGGATAGCCTGTGTTTCCGGGAACGAAATAGAACTTTTCATGATAATTGGGACCATCAGGAATATGGTTTTTTCGAGTGGTACCCATATAAGAGCCGTCAGCGTCGAATACAGCTGCACTATTAAAATAAACTCCGCGTGCTGCTTTTTCATAGAAAGGAACAATGAGTACAACTTCTAGATTTTTGGCAAGTTCACTCATGGTTTGAAGCATCTGACAATCCATCCACTCTGCAAGCTTGTAGCCATTAACCGAAACCGTTTGTGGAAAATACTGTGCGTTAAATAATTCTTGTAAGCAAATAATCTTGGCTCCTTTACTGGCAGCCTCTTCGATTTTCTTTATCGTATAATTCACGTTTTCCTCAATATCCTGACTGCATTTTACCTGTATTAGACCAATCGTTACTTTATTATTCATTTATAAATCCTCCGAGATGTAAATTTTCATTTATCCTATCTTTGTTTTATGTCTTGATCTACGTTACTTCTGTTAAAAACTATGTTTCCGTCAACCATTGTAAGTTCCACCTGTGTTTCCATTATTTCTTCCTCCGAGATTTCAAAAAGGTTTCGGTCTAGAACAATGAGATCTGCCAGTTTCCCAGCTTCTAATGTACCTAGCTCATCCTCTCTGAATGTTCCATAGGCGGAACCGTACGTATAAGCTTTTAATGCCTCGGCCAGCGTAATAGCCTCGTTTGGATTCCATTCCTGTTTTCCGCTGCTGTCAAGTCTTGTAACTGCTTTATGGATCTGATGCATCGGGTTTAAGGGATCAATAGGGAAATCTGTACCAAATGCAATGGTGGCTTCTGCATTTTGCAACGTCTTAATGGCAAATGCATACTTCGCACGGTCTTCACCAATCCGTGATGTATACAGGCCCCGTTCTGTGTTGGCTAGAAGACCGGGCTGCATGGAAGCTATGACACCTAAATCATGAAAGCGGGGGAGATCGTCAGGGTGGATGACTTCCACATGCTCAACCGAGTGGCGTGAATCCCTCACACCATTCACTTGTTTTGCCGTCTCATATGCGTCCAAAGCCAAACGGACAGCACCATCTCCAATGGCATGAAAGCGAACGCTAAATCCTTCTTGATCAGCTTCTACGACCCACCTTTTGATGGTTTCAGGAGGATGGGCCAGCTTAGTTTCCGTGCTTGAGTTATCTGAATAGGGTTCTATTAAAAAAGCTGTCGAGTTGGAAATTACTCCGTCAATGAACTGTTTTAACCCAGAAACTCTTAATTTCTTCGAAGAATAGGTATCTCTTAATCTTTTAGCACTCTTTATATCGCCATCAAGTGCAGGGAAAAGGTGGATACGGGTGGTTAAATTTCCAGTCTTTTCGAATTCCTGAAACATCTGATAATCATCTAGGGTGGCCGCGGAACCAAACATGTTGTTGACGGAAGTGACGCCAAAGCGGGCTGCTTCTGTTAGAAATCTCTGAAGAAGCTGTCTCTTTTGGGTTTGCGAGAAATCATAAGCATGCTTTGTAACAAAGGAAATGGCTCCTTCAACTAAAATGCCGGTTGGTTCACCGTTTAAGTCCTTTTCGATAAAGCCATAATCCGGATCTTTCGATTCACTAGAGATTTTGGCTATTTCCAATGCTTTGCTGTTCACCCATGCATAATGGCTGTCAAGAGAAAACAGGACGATGGGCCTGTCGGGAAAATAGACATCCAGGGCAGAACGATGCGGTGGCTGTTTGTCATTCCAGCGACCCGAATCCCACTTAAATCCAATGATCCAAGAATCACCCGGATTCCTTTCAGCATACTTGCGCACCATCTGAATCGCTTCCGCTTGTGATCGCGCAGCAAAAAGGTTCACACTATTTAAGGCCAGGCCACCTGCCATTATGTGTAGATGAAAATCATGAAACCCTGGCAAAATTAACTGATTACCGAAATCATAGATTTTCGTGTCAGGTCCTATATACGGTATGATCTCTTCCTTAGATCCAATCGCTGCGATTTTATTTTCAATAATGGCAATGTCAGCATGATACGGTTGATTGGTTAACCCAGTAAAAACAGCATGACTGGATAAAATTACATCAGCTTTACTATGAAAACGCATAAACTTCAACTCTCTTTTTTTAATAATTATTCGTATAAATGGCAAGCAACAAAATGCCCTTTGGCCATTTCTTTTTTCATAGGAATTTCCTCTTCGCAACGATCCATCGCGTAAGGGCATCTCGTATGAAAGACGCACCCGGAAGGTGGGTTTAAAGGAGACGGAAGTTCCCCTTTTAATAAGATTCGTTCCCTTTTCATTTTCGGATTTGGGAGCGGTATGGCGGATAGTAAGGCCTGGGTATATGGGTGAAGAGGTGAGGCAAATAAGCTGTCGGTCACAGCTTCTTCGACCATCCTCCCCAAGTACATTACCCCGATACGATTTGAAATATGGCGTACAACACTGATGTCGTGGGCGATAAAGAGATAGGTCAATTTCATTTCATCCTGCAATCTTTGCAGTAAGTTAATAATTTGTGACTGAATCGATACATCGAGGGCAGAAACTGGTTCATCAGCAATAATCAATTTGGGATTGACGACTAAAGCACGAGCCATACCAATTCGCTGTCTTTGTCCACCGGAAAATTCGTGAGGCAGCCGATAATAGTGGTCCATGTTCAGACCGACTTGATTCAGGATCTCCATCACCTTTTCTGTGCGCTCTTTTTTGGTTCCGATGGAATGAATCGCCAAAGGTTCTTCTAATGTTTTTCCAATGCGTTTTCGTGGATTCAAGGAAGAATAAGGATCTTGAAAAACCATTTGCATGTGTTGTCTAATCGAGCGAAATTCTTTGCCTTTTAGCTTAAAGATATCTTGATTACGATATATCGCTTTTCCTTCAGTAGGATCGGTCAGCCGCAAAATCGTCCTGCCTGTCGTGCTTTTTCCACACCCGGATTCACCAACCAATCCTAAGGTCTCTCCTTCGTACAGCTTAAAGGAAACATCGTTTACAGCTTTAACTTGCCCCTTTACTCCTCCCAGACTTCCCAATGATCCTTTAACTGGAAAGAATTTTTTCAGTCCTTGAATATCAAGCAGGGGGGAGGCCGGCTGATTAGGTGCCTGAGTTTGCATATTTTCCCTCCTTATCTTGAGCTATTTTGTCTGCATGCCAGCATCGGACTTTTTGACCGTTTGGCTGCAGTGTCAGTTCTGGCATTTTTTCTTTACACCAGTCATCGGCATAAGGACAACGAGGGGCAAAGCGGCAGCCTTTAGGGATATTGTCTAAGGAAGGAACCATTCCTTCAATGACATACAACTCTTTCGTACGATCTCCATCGAGTTGAGGAACGGATTGCATTAACCCCTTTGTATAGGGGTGAAGCGGCTGGGAAAAAAGGCTGTCAATATCTGCTTCTTCTACGACTTGACCCAAATACATCACGATCACACGTGTACAGATTTCTGCTACCACACCAAGATCATGTGTGATAAACATGACACCCATTTTAAGATCTTGGTTAAGATGGACAATCAGATCCAATATTTGCGCCTGAATGGTAACATCCAATGCAGTTGTTGGCTCATCGGCAATCAAAAGTTTCGGTTGGCAGGCGAGGGCAAGGGCGATCATAACCCGCTGCCGCATTCCCCCTGATAATTGGTGGGGATATTCATTCACCCGTTTTTCTGGTGCCGGGATACCGGTTAATTTGAGCAGTTCAATCGCTCTCTTGTAGGCTTCTTTTTTTGATACATTCTGATGCAGTAAAATGGACTCGACAATTTGATAACCGATTGTATAAACCGGATTTAGAGAACTAAGCGGATCTTGAAAGATCATGGCAATATCATTTCCGCGAATGGATTGCATTTCGGTATTCGAAAGCGCTAACATATTTTTACCTTTAAAGTTAATTTCCCCTTCATATTGAGCGGTATATTTTTCATCAAATAACCTCAAAATGGATTGAGAGGTAACACTTTTTCCACATCCGGACTCTCCTACAACACCGAGTATTTCTCCTTCTTCAATGTGAAAACTAACTCCATCTACTGCTGTAACGGTTCCGCGCTCTGTTCTAAAATGAGTTTTCAGTTTCTTTACTTCCAAAAGGTGCTGCTTTTTCATGGCGATCCCCCTATCCATCTTTTATTTTTTTGTTTTACTAACATGGGGGTCAATCAGGTCCCGAAAACCGTCACCAAGTAAATTTAATCCTAGGACAGATAATACAATCATTAATCCTGGAAAAACCGTCATCCACCATGCGTTAAAGATGACCAATTTACCGTCGTACAAAATATTGCCCCAGCTCGGATTAGGGGCAGGAACTCCGACTCCTAAGAAACTTAACGCTGCCTCGGTAATAATCGCTTCCGCAAAAATAAAGGTTGCTTGAACGATTAAAGGCGAAATCGTGTTTGGCATAATATGCAGCCAAATGATTCGAAATGTACTTGCTCCTTGAGCCTTCATTGCCTCAACATATGTTTCTTCACGAATCACTAAGGCAGCGGAACGTATGACCCGGGCAACATAGGGAGTAAACACAATACTTAAGGCAATAATGACATTTTTCGTCATGGGCCCGAGTGCCGCCATTAATGAAATGGCCAACAATATGGCCGGTATCGACATGAGCCCGTCACATATTCGCATCAAGATGTGGTCAAGAGTAGGATAATAGCTTGCATATAACCCAATGATTACACCCATAAGGGAAGAGAGAGCCGCAACTGTAAAACCAACCAACATCGTAACCTGAGCTCCGTTAGCGATTCGGGACAAGATATCCCGACCGAAATTATCGGTGCCAAGTAAATGTTCACCGCTAGGTCCTTGCAGCCTATTTGATACATCCATTTCATACGGATCATGGGAAACGAATATAGGTCCCAAAAGGGTCACCAGAATTAAAAAAATCATGATCAGGCTCCCGGTGACCATCAATTTGTTTGATAAGAGCCGCAGTGTAAGTAATTTTCTCTGTTGTTTCTTCAGACTATGTTTACGATTGGTAAATTCAAGATTGTTTTCTATCGCCCCCATCGAATTTCTCCCTTCTACTTTCGTTCTAAACGGACGCGTGGATCAACGATGCCATATAATAAATCAACGATTAAGTTAATAAAAACATAGGCCAGGGTAACAAATAACACGACACCCTGAATGACGGCATAGTCGCGCCGTGCTACGGAGTTTAGGGTAAGCTGACCAATCCCCGGTATATTAAAGATCGTTTCAGTAATAACAGCTCCAGCACAAGAAAACCAATCGATTGTCCTATAATGGTTAAAATGGGGAGGAAGGCATTGCGTAAGGCGTGTCTGTATGTGACATTATGTTCCTTCACGCCCTTTGCCCGAGCTGTTTTAATATAGTTGGTGTTAAGTACTTCTAGCATGGAAGATCGTGTCATACGGGCAATGAGGGCTGCTTGAACAACTCCTAATGAAATAGCAGGTAAAATCAGATACTTTACATGACTCCATAATCCTGAGCTTAGCGGCTGATATCCGGCAACAGGCAGCCATTTTAACCCCACTCCGAACAATAAGATAAGCAGAAGACCCAATAAAAAAACTGGAATAGACAACCCCAATAAGGAAATCGCCATCATAGATTGGTCGAGACCTGAACCCCGGTGTTTCGCAGCTTTAATGCCAATGGGAATAGCTATGAGGAGAGCTACGATTTCACCCAATATGGTTAGTGAAATCGTCGGTTTCAAGTGTGATAAAATCGATTGAGTGACAGGCTCCTTCATAAAATAGGAGGTGCCCAAATCACCTTGAAATACTCCGGCCATCCAGTGAATGTATTGCTGGAATAACGGAAGGTTAAGGCCTAGTTTTTCACGAAATTCATTCACTTGTTGCTTAGTAGCCTCCTGTCCTAATATGACCGAAGCCGGATCACCAGGGGTTAAGTGAATAATTAAAAAGATGACAATTGAAACAACATACAAGACGGGTAAAAGTGAAAGGACCCGTTTTATCAGGTAAATATGCAACGGTGTAACCCCCTCTGGTTTACCTTCCCGCTGCTGGATCAGCAACGGGAAGACCATTTTTCAAAATGCTTATTTGTTATTTGTTACATTCCATAGAATCATCCGGTCCTGAAATTGATAATTGGAAACCGTTTTGCGTAAATAATCGACTTTTTTGATATCGCCGACTTTGATATCCGGCACATAATCGTAATACCACTTAAGCAATTCACCATATTGAGCTTTTGCCTCATCCAATGAAGGCAGACCTCTGATTTTCGATACAAGGTCCAGCATTTCGGGACTATTCGTCCATCCAGCAAATCCCGGTATTAAGGATAAATTTGAAGTTGGTTCAGGAACAGGGAGGTCTATAACCACGTAGATGTCATATTCATTTGGATCAGAAGTTTTATTCAGCAGAGTAGGCCAGTCGTATACTTCGAGCTTTACGTTCAACCCGATTTTTTCTAGCTGACTTTGAATAATGACAGCAGCATTGTAATGGTCAATATAGTCACGAGTAACCATTATTTTTATTTCTTTGCCATCGTATCCAGCTTCTTTTAATAAATGTTTTGCTTTTTCAGGATCACTTTTTTTGTAGAGATCTTTTCCTACATCACTGGACCATTCTTTTTGCTGAGCCATCATCAGAGAGTCATTAACAGTAAAGAACTTTTTATCTTTAAAGGTACCGGTTAAAATCTTTTCCCGATCAAGGGCTGTAGCAACGGCTTTACGCGCTTGTTTATTGGCAAAGAGTCCCTTTTTCTTATTAAAATTCACCGTAATATACCCGAAAGGATTGATGGAGGGAATTAGATTTGGATCGCTTTTAAGTATATTTTCATTATCAACCGGAACAGAAGAAGCAAAATCATATTCCCCACTTTGAATTCCTGCTACCCTTGTTGAAGCATCTGGAGTAAACATAAATTTCACTTCATTAAGCAATGCTTCTTTTTTGCCAGCTAATCCATTGGCTTTTTCACTGCGAGATTGATAATCATCAAAACGGGAGAGAGAGACGTATTGATCTTGTTTCCATTCAACAAATTTAAACGGGCCAGTTCCCACAAATTCTTTTACGCCGGTTGGGGTGGCCTGATCAATGATTTCCTTTGGCATGATTGCAGCGAACGAGGGACCTTGGTAAGAGATGATGCTTAAGGCGGTTGATAAAGGCTTAGGCAGATTTAAAACGACAGTGTAGTCATCTTTAGCTTCGAAAACAGCATCCGAAAATTGCCCTCTGCCGCCTATGTTATCTTTCCACCGATTCATGGAGGCTACCACGTCAGCTGCTTTCATTTCTTTTCCATTGTGAAAGTGGACTCCTTTTCTTAAATGAAAAGTAACTGTCTTACTGTCGCTGCTTTGCTCATAAGATTCAGCCAGCATCGGTTGGATTTTATGGTTGGAATCAACTGTTAATAATGTTTCATACACGTTTCCCATAATATCTGCCGTAGCTTGAGCTAAGCTAATGTGAGGGTCTAGTGTCTGAGGCTGTGCAGAGTACGCGATTTTTAAATCCCCGCGCTTATCTTTTGTTTGTTCACTTTCCCCTGATGATTTCTTATCAGTACTACAACCAATAAGAGAGAATAATAGGACGGTGATCAATGCCCCTATTAAAATCTTAAATTTCCACAATTCAATTGCCCCCTTTGTTTAATCATCCTTTAAAAAAATCGTTCACTTGAAGTCGAAAAGAATCTGAAGGAAGGGTGTATTCTTCAATGAAGGTAGGTCTAAGAGGTCAAGGTAATGAGTGGAGCTGCTAAATGATGTATTAATTTTTAATTAAATGAAATCCCCCCTTTTTTTGAACCATTAAATGTTGATTAATGGCTATGTCCATAATTATAAAACAAGATATCTAATTGTCAATATTTTTAGAACATTCCAACTGTTATTTAATTCGACTTTTTGTTGTTATTGGTGATGGGGAAATGTAGAAGAATAGTGAGAATATGAATAAAGCACCTGCCCGATTCTGGACAAGTGCTTATTGCTGAAAGGCTATTAAACTTTGAATTTACCTGTAAGTTTTTCCAAGTTATTGGCCATTTTAGCCAGGTTGCTTGAAAAGACTGAAATTTCCTGGATAGATAGCAATTGTTCTTTTGCGGATACTGCTACGTCTTGTGCATTGGCAGAAGACTGGTTCGCAATGGCTGCCAAATTCGTAACTGACAAGGCGACTTGCTCCGTTCCAGAGGACATTTGCTGGGATGCTGCTGAAACTTCTTGGATTTGTTCAGTGACATTCTGGATGGACTGGACAATACGATTAAATACGGTTCTTGCGTCATCCACTACCAGGATACCGGTATTCACATCGTCAATGCCTTTGTTTGCGGAGTTGACCGCATTAGAAGTATTGATTTGGATTCTTGATACGAGTGTTGAGATTTGTGCTGCGGAGTCTTTGGACTGTTCGGCCAGCTTTCTTACTTCATCCGCGACGACCGCAAATCCTTTCCCGGATTCACCGGCACGTGCGGCTTCAATGGCAGCATTTAATGCTAATAAATTGGTCTGTTCCGCTATATTTGTAATAACATCAATAATTTGACTGATTCCTTGTGAAAGATTCTCTAATTCTTGAACTTTTTCACCGGCTTCATCAACAGATGTTTGAATGGTTTTCATTTGTTCAATTGTTTTTTCAATAACCCTATGTCCCTCATTTGCATCATCAATCGTTTTGTAAGCCGACTCAGTCACGATACTAGTGGAATTGGCGATTGTCACAATTCCGACGGCCATTTCGCTCATTGCGACTGAGATCTCATCCGTTCCTCTCACTTGTTGCTTGGTGCCGGTGGAAATTTCTTCGATAGAAGCAGAAATTTGCTTGGTGGCTACTGAATTTTGTTCAGCACTCGCCATCAGCTCCTCTGAGGAAGCAGCTACTTCTACTGCGGCCAATTGAACCTGTTTAATGATGCTCTGGATATTGTCCATCATTTTATTAAAGGCGTGGGCCATTTGGCCAATTTCATCATTACTTTTTACTTCTAATCTCTGAGTTAAATCCCCATTATTATTTGATAATTGGTCAAGCTTTTCGACAACAAAGGATAGCGGCTTGGTCATTTTTCTTGAGATAAAGAATGAAACGCCCAATCCTATAAAAATGGAAATAATAATAACTGCTATACTAATAATGGAACGGACCTTAGCTAATTTCTTCTGTTCTTTTATTTTCTCATTCAATAAATCTAGCTGAATTTGCTTAAAATCTGCTACATTTTTTGAAAAATAAGTGTTATTTTGGTAATATTCCCCATTATAAATCTCTAACGTTTGTTCCTTATCTGTAAAAGCGAGTTTCCTCATTTTTGTTTCTAAATCCCATAATGTAATGTTGTTGCTCTCGAGATTTTTTAGAATGGTCTTAGATTTTTGATCGGTAACCTTAGAAGAAACCTTCTTGATATTTTTAGTAATCTGCTTTCCATATTCATCATAGCGACTTTTTTCCCTTTTGCTGCCAGGCTGAATTATCATTCCTTTTACAGTATCGCTGATCACCGAGTCCTCATATTGAATTTCTTGTGCCAGGTTGTACAATTTCACATCGTTTTGGATGACATTATCATATGATTTACCTAGATTTAGCATAGAGAAATACAGAATGACAAATCCAACCATACTTGCGATTAAAACAGATGTAAATCCTAGCATTAATTTAAACCTTATACTCATATTTTTTTCCTCCTGCTAGTAGCAATGTTGTATAGTGAATAATTGTTCAAATTTAAAAAGTGCTTCTACCACTATGGAATCCTCGGTTTAAACGATAGTAACTTGGAACTACATATGGTGGTAAACTACTTTTCCATCAACCATTGTTAGCAGTACCTTCGTATCCGGTATTTCTTCTTCTGGAATATCAAAGAGATTTCGTTCTAAAACAACTAGATCCGCGAGTTTCCCCGTTTCCAAAATCCCTAATTCATGTTCTCGGAATGATCCGTAAGCCGGGCCAATCGTATACGCTTTTAAGGCATCGGCAAGAGTAATCCGTTCATGCGGATGCCATACCGTGTTTCCGCTGCTATCAATTCTCGTGACGGCACGGTAGATTTGTAACAACGGACTAAGGACATCAATGGGGAAGTCGGTACCAAAGGCTAAATTTGCTCCAGATTCTTGTAAAGAATGAGTCATAAAAACATGTTTTTCCCGTTCAGGACCAATTCTGTCGGTATACACGCCTCTTTCGGACATGGCCATATGATCTGGCTGCATAGATGCGGTTACACCAAGACGTTTAAAACGGTGGATATCCTTAGGATGAATCACTTCAATATGTTCTACAGAATGTCGAGAATCCCGCTTTCCATTGACTTTTTCTGCTTCCTCATAGGCATCTAAGGCAAGATGGATGGCTCCATCACCGATCGCATGAAAGCGAATGCTGAATCCCGCTTTATCTGCATCCACGACCCACTTTTTAATCGTCTCAGGAGGGTAGGTTGATGTGCCGCATGAATCAGGCTGATCTGCATAAGGTTCTAATAGATAGGCAGTACGAGCGGTGATGACCCCATCAATAAATTGCTTTAATCCCGATACTCGAAGTTTATCCGAATGATACTTTTCCCGTAATTGTTTGACATGTTCCAGATCGCCATTTAATGCAGGCCAAAAATGAAGCCGTGTCGTTAATTCTTCTTTGTCTTCAAATTCTTTGAAAACACTGTAATCATTGAGCATTTCCAATGATTCAGTCGCGAACAAGTCGTGAACAGCTGTTACTCCCAAACTGGCTGCATGCTTAAGGAAATCAGTAAACAATGCTTTTTTTTGTTCTTTGGAAAAATTATAGGCATAACGAATCACTGCATCCATGGCTTTTTCGTATAAAAGACCATCAGGTTCTCCGTTCACATCCTTACTGATCGTTCCAAACGGTGGGTTTTCAGTATCACGGTTAATGTTGGCAATCTCCAATGCTTTCGAATTCACCCATGCATAGTGGCCTTCCGCATGAAACATCAGTGCCGGACGATCAGGGAGAATCCGGTCTAGTGAATAGCGATTCGGCAATTGCTGAGTATCCCAATAACCGGCATCCCAAGTTGAACCGATTACCCATGGATTTTCTGGATGCGACTCGGCAAACCTGCGAATGATTTCCAATGCTTCTCCTTCGGAACGGGCTGGTAATAAATCAGCGCTGTTCATGGAAACAGCCCCATCCATGATATGAAGGTGAAAATCATGAAATCCTGCCATGATTAATTGGTCATTAAATTCAAAGACTTTTGTGTTCTCATCTGAATATGCTTTCATTTCCTCAGGCAAAACAATCGCCATGATTTTATTGTCCTTTATTGCAATAGCAGCAGGTTCTGGATGGTTTTTAAGACCTGTAAAAACAGCATTGCTAGAAATGATGATCTCTGCAAATGGTTGACTCATATCAGTCAATTCTCCTTACTTACGTATTTTTTTGATAAATAACTTTCCCATCAACCATCGTTAGCTGCACATTTGTAACCGGAATTTCATCTAAAGGTATTTCAAAGAGATTACGTTCCAAGACGACAAGATCAGCAAGCTTGCCTACTTCTAATGTCCCTAATTCATGCTCTCTAAATGAACCGTAAGCAGGCCCAATCGTATAAGCTTTTATTGCATCGGCAAGAGTAATCCGCTCATGTGGATGCCATACCGTGTTTCCGCTGCTGTCAATTCTTGTGACGGCACGATAGATTTGTTGAAGTGGATTCAGGATATCGATAGGGAAGTCAGTTCCAAATGCTACTGTTGCACCGGATTCTTGCAGTGTATGAATCAAGAAAACTTGTTTTTCCCTTTCAGGTCCTATTTTGTCAGTGTAAACTCCTCGTTCCGACATCGCCAAGTGGTCAGGCTGCATTGAAGCCGTAACACCAAGCTTTTGGAAACGAGGGATATCATCAGGGTGAATCACTTCAATATGTTCCACGTTATGACGGGAATCACGCTTGCCATTGACCCGTTGCGCTTGTTCATAAGCATCTAAAGCAAGACGAATCGCTCCATCGCCAATCGCATGAAAGCGAATGCTGAATCCCTCTTTATCCGCTTCTACTACCCACTTTTTAATCGTCTCAGGAGGAAAAGAGGTCTCACCACATGTATCTGGTTGATCAGAATAAGGTTCTAATAAATAGGCTGTTCGAGCAGTAATGACACCATCGATAAATTGTTTAAGCCCAGACACTCGGAGTTTAGTTGAATGATAGGTGTTACGTAGTTGTTTAGCATGTTCTAAATCACCATTTAAAGCAGGCCAAAGATGAATACGTGTTGTTAATTCGCCCTTATCCTCAAATTTTTTGAAAACCTCGAGGGCGTCTATATTTTTTAACGCATGTAAATCGTGAACGGAAGTGACTCCAAGGCTTGCTGCATGTTTTAAGAAGTTAGCGAACATATCCTCTTTTTGGATTTCCCTGAAATTGAAGGCGTGTTGAATGACTGCATCCATTGCTTTTTCATATAAGAGGCCATTTGGATCGCCATTTTCATATTTCCCGATTACTCCGTAAGAAGGGTTTTCTGTTTGACGGGTAATATTTGCAATTTCTAGTGCCTTTGAATTTACCCAAGCATAATGTCCTTCAGCATGGAACATAAGGGCTGGACGATCCGGGATGATTTGATCTAATGAATAACGATCAGGTAATTGTTGAGTATCCCAGTAGCCTGCATCCCATGTGAATCCAATGACCCATGGGTTTTCCGGATTTGATTGGGAAAATTTGTTAATCATTTGCAGTGCTTCTTCTTCTGAGCGGGCCGCAAACAAATTGACACTTTTAAGAGAAACAGCACCTTGCATAATATGAAGATGAAAATCATGGAATCCCGGCATTATGAGCTGGTCGTTGAATTGATAGTTTTTAGTGTGTTCTGCCGCGAAATATTCCATTTCTTCTTTAGAACCAATTGCCATAATTTTGTTGTCTTTGATGGCTATGGAAGCAGGTCTTGGCTGGTCGGATAGACCCGTATATACTGCATTACTTGAAATAATGATATCGGCTAGATGTTTAGCCATGTTTCACCCATCCCTTCATTAATCTTTCCAACGTTTCTTTTCAGCAAATTGGAAAATGAACGTTCCAATTTATAATAAAGTATCGTCTTACTCAAGAGTCAATGTGACCAAAAAAAAAGCCTTGAAATGATCATGTCATTTCGAAGGCTCTTTAATGGGAATTTGTATTTCATAAAATGCTTCATCGTATTGATCTGTTAAAGAAATGTCAACCTGCATGATTCGAACAGCGTCACCTATAATCTGGTAGCCATGAGTATCAATATAATGGAGTAGCTTTTTAAACTGTACCAGCATTTTTTCCCTGACAACACCTCCATAATAAGAACAAGCGTAAAGTCCTTTTTCAAGTTTGAGTGTTGGGATTACTGACTCTTCATTTTGTACAAGTATAAATAATTGGGATTGGTAAGTATTAATTTGATGGGATAAATCAGATGTATGACGTAATTCGTTAAAGTACTCTTTTTTAATAAAATCTCCAAAAATATTACTTGCCAATGCTGGAATGGCCCCACCAATCATATTTTCTAACTCTAGGATTCCTAGATAAAGATTTTCTTGGTCCTCCCAACCTACAGGTTTTTCAAGCTGAATGTATTTACGTTCTTCAAGTTGTTTGATGATGATATCCGAATCTAGATAATGATTTGTAAAATCCTCAATATTGGATAACCTTGTGGTTAAAATTTCACGAATTTCTTGCAATTCCTGGATTTTATCCTCAATATTGTTTATTGATTTTCTTAGTAATTGAACGGATTTTTTGACATTGCGATTGGTTAGAAAGTCCTTAATTTCTTCAAGAGAGAAACCAATTTTCTTTAATTCTTTTATGGTCCCAAGAACTTCATACTGATATAAGGAATAGTAGCGATATCCCGAATCCGGGTCAGTCAGATACGGTTTTAGCAAACCTATTCTGTCGTAATGGCGCAGCGTGTCGATTGTTACATTTCGCAGTTTCGCCATTCTTCCTATACTCAACTTATTCTGCATGGCCATTTCCCCTTTTCAAATCAAAGAAATAATAGGTAATTTGTCGATTATTCTTTATTATAAATGATGGATTTCATTTCTGGATATATAAACATAAATTCTCATTATGTTGGAACCCATTGCTTTGGCAAGGGGAGTTGAGGTGAAGGATCTTATTACCGGGGAGGGGCTTGGAAGCATCCCCTTCAGCAGCAACATTCGCGATATCAGTAAACGAAACAGGCTGAAGAAAAGATAATGAAATTGTGCATAAGGGATCCTTTAACCAGATTTTCTAATAGGTTCTTATTAAATGATCGTCTTACACAGGCAATTGATCAGGTAGATGAATCGGCAGAACATTGGAATTATGTATATTGATTTGAAGCGGTTTAATTAATCCGATTGGTGAGTGGGTGCTTTATGATGTATGCTCGTATATAGTTTTTAGCTACCCCCATAATCCATTTATGCTTGATCGTATTCTTTTAATAGGAATACAAAAAGCACGAGGGGAATAGTATGAACAAACTGACCAAGGGCGCTCTTTCCATGGTGTTAGTTGGATTTGTCACGTTTTCTGTCACCAACTCTCTACTAGTTAATCAATCTCCTAATCAAGCAACAGGAAAAAATCCTGCCGGTGACAATAATAAAGCGGACGAAACCAACGAAAAAACGCTGAAGGATCAAACGCCAACAGCCAAGGTGAATTCGGAGCCAACCGAGGTGAATCCGGAGCCAACCAAGCCGTCTACTAACAGTACTGCTGCTCAGGTAGATTTAAATAATAGCCAAAAAAATGATGGAGTAATTGCGGCTGTTCAATCGAAAAAAAATAATTCCACCAAGGAAACTTCACCAAGTCCTGCTCATGTAATTACCACAACGACTGCTACACATGCCGTTACAGCGACACCTGCCATTAGTGCACCATCAGCACAAACAACGACAACCACTTCGTCAGGATCTAATACAACAAGTACGAACACCACAACAACCAACAATGGGCAAAAAGTATCCCAAGCTGCTAAAGATAAGGCTGCTAGCCGTCGAGACACCAGAGAAATGAACGGTAAGAAAAAGTAAGTCAAAGGGTCACCACAAGAAGGTGGTCCTTTTTGTTGTAATTAAAAATGGCCTTCCCTAAAAAGGGAAGACCTGACGCCTTACATATATTCCTCACCCTTCATCATGGAAGATTCCTGAGTTACATTTCCATTTCGCTTCAGTTTATTCCAGCCAACAGTTACTCCCTTAATCGCCGAGAAGATCGATTTAATGACCACATACGTCATTAATTGTTTATATAGGATTCGTTGCAGAAATAAGGAAACGAGCGGTTTTGGACTTTCCTTCTCCAATCGAAACGCATATAGGGAAGTAAAGAAATCCAGCAGATAAAATAGGGCAAATCCTATCGCTGCCTTTCCAGGATGTGGACCAAACAGGGCAATTATGAACAGGATATCTGCAATCGGTGATATGGTTTGGTAAAAATATTGGAAAAGCCACATGTTTGGAAGGCCGATATAACCTAATGAGTTATGTTGCTTATTGAATAAAGCCTCGCGATGCTTCCATAAGCATTGGAGTGTGCCATAAACCCACCGGTAACGCTGTTTTGCCAGACTTTTAATATCCTCCGGCACTTCAGTGAAGGCATACGCTTTTTCTTCGAATTCAATTTTTTTCCCTTGGCGTAAAAGCGTAAGAGTAATATCGGTATCCTCGGCCAATGTATCTTCTTTAAAGTAACCAGCTTCTTCTACCGCTGTCTTTCTCCAGGCACCGATTGCGCCTGGTACAACCGTAATACAATTGAGAGTAGCAAAGGCCCTTCTCTCTAGGTTAAAGCCTGTTACATATTCGATATGCTGCCAATTTGTAAGAAGGTTTCCCTTATTGCCAACTTTAACATTTCCTGAAACTGCTGCCACATTTTCATTTTTAAAATGGTGAACAAGAAGGGAAATTGCATTTTCGGCAATGAGAGTATCCGCATCGAGAGCCACCACGATTTCCCCTTTTGCTTCTTTAAAACCGAGATTAACAGCGGACGATTTCCCTCCATTGGGTTTGGTCAGCAATCTGACCCGGGCGTGTTCTGCATACGTTTTTTGGACAACCTTAGCGGTATCATCCTTAGAGCCATCGTCGATAATTAGGATCTCAAAAGCAAGGTAATCGCTGGATAAAATGGAATCAACCGTTTTGCAAATCACTTTTTCCTCGTTATAGGCAGCAATAACAACACTGACAAACGGTGTAAAGCCGGGGGCGATCTTGGAATCCTTGTCCCTTTTTATCTGCTTTCTTGAAAGAAATACGAAGATTGCCATCCGTAAGATTCCTAAAAGGATCGCTGAGTAGAACAGGAAGCTTAGTCCGTAATGCCAGCCTTGCAAGAGCTTGAATACTGCCTTGTCATAAACCATATAAGGGTTGTTTTGACTTGCAGGGGGCATAATCTGAGTATGACTCTTTCCAATAAGCTGGCCAATGGTGGTAAATGTGTAACCTCGCTTTTTAAGCTCCTCAATGATCATCGGCAGGGCCTTTACAGTGTTGGACCGGTCACCGCCAGAATCGTGAAGCAAGATCACATGGCCATCTTTTAGCTGATCCAATACCCGCTTTACAATTTCATTACTTGATAGCTTTTTCCAATCGTCAGAGTCATTTAATTCTCCGACCATGGAATACCCCATATCCTGTGCCCGTAATATAGGCAACAGTTCTTTCTTTGTACTTGGTTCCGCATTAGCTACATACGGCGGGCGGAAGAGTGTCATCGAACGGCCGGTAATTTCTTCAAAAAGTCTTTGAGTGGCATTTAGCTCCCATTTCGTTTGCCATGAGGCGATCGATGCTACATCAGGATGGGTAAAGGTATGATTGCCAATTTCATGGCCTTCTTCATACATCCTTTTAACGAGTTCGGGATGCTGCACTGCATTTTCTCCAATAATGAAGAAAGCCCCTTTAATATGATTCTTGTCCAAAATGTCCAATATTTGCGGCGTATAGACTGGATCCGGGCCGTCATCAAAGGTAAGGACGACTTCCTTCGTTTTGGGTTTGCCATATCGAGTTACATTATATGGCTTGGGTAAATCCGTATAGGTTTCGGTTTGAATCAGACCTAGTGAATCTAATCGAATCGTTCTGTTCCCTTTTTCTGATTGAGAATCAATTTTTAGAATTTCTCCGGCACCCGTATAGTGAACAGGTTCAGGGTTCACTAAGGTTTTAAGAGCATTGGATGGATTTTCTATTTCTTTTGTTTTATTGATGTAATTCCAAATCGAAGGATCTTCGGAACCAAGACGCCAAACCGCTATTCCGCTTGCGCCGCTATCTACAGCCAGCTTCATTTGATTATAAAAAGTAGCACCATCCAAAAACCAAACAATATGTTTTTTTTCATTTCGTTTGTACTGTAAATAAGGGTTACCTGTCTGTTGATTCCAATGGATTTGGAGGTTGTTTCCCGCTCCGAGATTCATGATATCCCCGAACGTCATCGTAGCTGCAGGTTGCTTGGAGTTTTCTTCCCAGTCATAACCGTAAATCCCCAAACCGGCAATTAATTTATCAGAAGGAATAGGGAGTTGGGTTAAGCTCTCCTTTGCCCAATCCGATTGAGCCACAGGCCCCGGTTTACTTATGGAGTTATGCTGGTCATAAAGCATGACAATCATCCGATCAACGTTTGCTGCTAAAGAAATATAGTCAAAACTTTTGTTATTAGGCGGGACATCTACTGTGACCATGAGCCCATGTTGATGAAAGCTTTTAGATACTTTTTCAATAAAATTGGTGAAATTCTCTTTGTCATTTGGCATGATTCCTTCAAAGTCTATATTAATTCCGTCAAAGTTATTGGTTCTTACATAGGTTAACAAATTTTTACTAAAACGATCTTCAGCACCGGGTTCAGTGAATAAGCGGTGCAGTGTCTCGCCATCCCATTTATGGTTAATAAAATTATTCACTAATGGAAGAACCTTTATATCATGTGCTTTTGCCTCTGCAGCAATTGAACTTTCCGTACTGCTTTTAAGGGTAAGGTCAGGTGTAAGCTGCATCCA
Organism: Bacillus sp. JJ1764; assembly: GCF_036962145.1. NCBI lineage: Bacteria > Bacillati > Bacillota > Bacilli > Caryophanales > Bacillaceae > Bacillus > Bacillus sp. JJ1764. The sequence continues at coordinate 49,635 of NZ_JBALNY010000099.1, forward strand.
GTCAGGCACTAATGTTGTAATGGAATCGGTATTCCTTTTGAAAGACATTTTGCTGTTGACGTCCCAATTGACGTAAAAACCATACACTTCCTGTTTGTTGGATAACCTCGTATTTTTTTGGATAAGTGGGGAAGGATTGGTTTTTTGAATCTGTGTTGCCAGTTCTGCTTCACTGAACTTGGTATTAATCGGCTCAATCCCGTTCTTTGCTGTGCTTTCATCCAATTGCAGCTCAGGAAATGCCGGGTTTGTATTAAGACTTTCAATAAAAATGGTAGAAGCTAAAACGATTAATACCGCAAAGCATGCACTCATTCGTTTAATGATGGACCAGCGTCTTTTTGCAGGATCCAGAAAAACCTGTTCCTTCCTTCGCTCGTTTTTTCTCAGCCCCAAGTTGTAAAGCCAGTGGAAGAAAAAATAACAGACAAGTCCAATCAAGCTTCCAAAGACCCCTGATGAGATGGCTTGCATAGATTCCATTTTCATTTTAAAGGCAGAAAATAACGGGTAATTTTCTAATATACTTAAATCCAGGGTTGGTAAATGACGAATGTTAGGGATAAAAATCGTAATTAACGTACCAAGAAATAAGGCGATGATATTCAGACGCAACAAAAGTGACAAAACAAACAATAATGGAATTTTTAAACTATCTAAAGGCAAAAAGGCCAGAAAAAACCCAATTGTACTCGCAACCGCTCCTGCATGTCCAGTAACAGGTGCAAACAATGATTTAACTATCCACCTGAAAATTCGATCCACTAAAACTCCTCCTTTATAGGTTAGTGTCGAAAAAAGTAACTAACATTAAAAACTTAGGTAATTGTATGAAGAATTTGAGGGTAGGCTGAAAAGTTCTCTCAAGTTTTATATGGTAATTAAGATATTTTCGTTATAAAAAACCTGCGATTATAAAATATTATTTAAATCGTAACCAATTTTTCTAACATGGTATGAGGGAGGCAGAATGGGTTTTTAGGAGAGTGAAAGGATCAGTTAATAGTGTTGCTACTTATCTAACGAACAGAAAATAAGCCTATTGAGGTTTTTAAATTAGAGGAAATCTATATATACTTAATAGGGAAAGAAAAGCCATGGGGGGAATAGAATGAAACGATTAGCCGTTTTTTGCGGCTCAAGTTTGGGAGCGACAGAAGCTTATAGAGCTGGAGCTGTTCAATTGGGTAAAGAATTAGCTGCACGCAACATATCGTTGGTTTATGGCGGTTCAAGCATCGGCTTGATGGGTGCAGTGGCGGATACAGTTTTAAATGAGGGCGGAGAAGCGATTGGTGTGATCCCTCGGGTGCTGGAAGAACGGGAAATAACTCATAAAAGTTTAACAGAGCTATATAGGGTTGAAACGATGCATGAACGAAAAGCAAAAATGGCCGAATTAGCGGATGGATTTATTGTCTTGCCCGGCGGAACCGGAACCCTTGAAGAGTTTTTTGAGATTTTTACATGGTCACAGATTGGTTTGAATCAGAAACCGTGCGGCCTTCTTAATATTGATCATTACTACGACCCGTTAATCAACCTGTTTGATCATATGGTGGAACAAAAATTTTTGCAGGAAAAATTCCGATCAATGGCCATCATTGAAGAAAAGCCTAACGCATTGATTGATGCGTTTTCCAATTATGTGCCTCCCACAATAAAAATATTCAAACCTGATGAAGAAATATGAAACATGGTTTTAAAGATTCATGGGTGAGATAAATAGAGTATAGAGGTTATGCTTGATTTCTAAATAGTAAAAGCCTTGCCGTGAATAAATCGGCAAGGCTTTTTCCTCTAAGCGAAATCCAGTGTCATCTAAATGATACATTCAATACGACATCATTTGTTATGTTGCTCGTTCTTTTATAATCAGAATAGGAGTAGGAATAATAGGACAGATTCGGGATTCCTTTAATAGCGGTTGCTATGTCATTTAACAGAGTAGAACGATTCATATATCTAATATGAATCGTAGATTGCTTGTTTTTAATAGCTTCCTTCATCATGGCAGCAAGTTCGTCTCTATTGTTTGCTGTATATTTTTTCGATAAAAGGTTAAGGTCCAATGCAGTGAGCAGCCCCCGGTAAACACTTGCTTTAGCGGGATCGGTGACAAGCTTTTTGTTCAACGTATTGTAAAAATCGGTTGTTGCGGCTGGATATGTTTTAACCCAAGAATGGTCTCTTTTTATTTGAGCATCAGTCAGATTGTAATAATCATAGGTTACACGGCCTGCAACATCCGGGAGCGGGTCGTCCCAGGTTGCATCAAAGTGGTACCAAACGCCATCAAGATTTACGAGGTTCCAAGCGTGAGATTGCCCCCCAGCGGTACCTTCAATTATTCTTGTTTTGATCCCGGCTTGATTGAGCATTTTATATGAAAGCAATGCATAGCCTTGGCAGACTGTTTTATAAGGCGACACCAGGGCATCGTAAGCAGAATATTTCGAATAACTTGTGTCATACGCGACATGTTTTTCAATCCAATCATGGATGACCTTTTCTTTTTCAAAGTTATTCATGCCCGGTTTAATGATTTGATTTAAAATGGCTGTTACCTTGGTATTAACGGTCTTTTCTTGTTGTGCTGTATTCCAATAGTTGAAAGTAAAGGTAATGGTTGCCATATTGCTACTATATTTATAGGAATAGTAATAACCCTTACTAGTATAGCGTAGATAGTCATCAGCATTATAGATCTTGTTGATGATATTGGAGATATCTTGTTGAAGTGTACTAATATTTCCTTTATACACAATTTGATAGGAAGTTTTTCTCTCATGCATCGCAGAATCAACTTTTGATTGCAAACTAGATAAAGTAGAGACGGAATCAACGGCTGCGTAAGCTTTTGGCGTTAGAAATAAGAGTGTAAACAATAGCAAAACAGCAAACTTTGAAACAGGAAAACTAAGATGTACTTTCCTCACAAGCAGTGTCCCCCTTTTTAACCTTCTGATAGGAATATTGTACTCCCCAAATGGGCTGGTGTCATATATTTTTTGATAGCTTCCTTCTATCTTTTTTAAAAAAACTTTCACCTTTCACCAAGTTTTCACCAAGCGCTACTAAACTGTAAACATCAAGAACGAAAGGAGGAAGGATAACGATGAATATGAAAGTGAAAAAAGGTATTTTCTGGGGTGCTATAATGATGCCAATAGTTTTAGGATTCCCCTTTCTATCGGGAGGTTCAAATGCCCTAGCAGCTGGGTTCCATGGCCACGATCGTGGCGGAATGGGAATGGGACCTAAAGGCGGTGGCTTTGGGGGCGGCCATCAAATGATGAATGCTCCACAACATGGAGGCTTTTCCTGGATTGGAACGTTAGTATTTCTGGCAATCATCATCGCTGTTGGCTATTTCGTAGTGAAATGGCTGAGAGGAAAATCAAAAGAATCCTCTATGCAGCAGTTTATTGATACTTCAATGATGAGTTCCTATAGACCTACCGTGAACCACAATGCAAGTGTATTAGATCAGTGGGAACAATCTATTAAAACCAAAAGGGAGAATGAATAATATGGGCATTTTTAAACGAATCAAAACCATTGCGAAGGCTGATCTAAATGGACTATTGGATAGCTTTGAAGATCCAATTGCTATGTTAAATGAATATTCAAGAGAAATGGAGCAGGAAATAGCCAAAGCACAAAAGGCTCTGTCCCGGCAAATTTTTGTAGAAAATAAACAGGCAGCGCTCATTTTGGAGCTTAAAGCGTTAGTGGAAAAAAGGACGCGTCAGGCGAAGTTGGCGTTAGAAGAAGGGGAGGAGAATATTGCTAAATTGGCCGTTCAGGAAAAACTAACGAACGAAAAGCAGTTGGCTCTTTATGAACAGCAATATGAAGCAATTAAGGACCAGACTGAAGTACTTAAGGGGAAAATAGCTAATTTGCACCAAACCTATAGCGAATTGCAGCACAAGAAGGTTCTTCTGGCATCACGAGCCAATGTGGCTCAATCAATGAAGCAGATCCAAAAGGCAACTGTATCCTTCCATACCGATGCTATTATGCGCGGGGTAGCTCGTGCAGAAGACAAGATTCTGTTCATGGAAGATGAACTACAAGCCGGCACGCAGTTTGCCGAACCACTTGCCCAGCAAGATGCTGCATATAGCCACTATATTGCAGATGACGAAGTAAATAGTGAATTGGAGAAATTAAAGCAGGAACAAGCTGTATTAGTAAAATAATATTTGAGAATGGAGGCACTTGCAGTATAGTCGGGTGCTTCCTTTTTTTAGGAGAGGAGACCATGTGAAAAATCATTAAAAATGATCCCGTAAGTTTGCTTATAGGGTCATTTTTTTTATTTTGTTACTGCCACTGTGCACTTCCTTATTTTAGTAGGATCTGAACGGAAGCGGTTGTGATTACCACCGAACCGTAACCGACAGCATGGACTTTGCCATTCGCTTCGACAGTCACTACGCTAGGATTACTACTCTTCCAAGTCAGAGAATTATCAGTGGCGTTGCTAGGGTTCACCGTCTATTTAGTACTATGAACATCATGAAAATAGAATTTGGTTTTTTTATAAATAAAAGAGATATAGCCGTGAAACAATAATAGATTTTTAAAGTCTAATAGAGTAAACGGAGGTGGCGGGTATGAAGAAATTAATCATTCCAATCTTAGTCATTAGTTTTTTTGTTATGGTGGTTGGCTGTGGAACAAATCAAAAGACAGCAAGCGGTAAGAGCAATGTAATTTTTAAAAAGGATGATTATAAGGGGATAATTTCCGCAAATAATCAATTAGGCTTTGACTTATTGGCGAAGGTCAAGGCAAACAAAGAGGGAAATGTTTTTATTTCTCCAACGAGTTTATTACAGTCGCTTTCAATGGTCTATAATGGGGCGGATGGTGTAACGAAAAAGGAGATCGAACAAGTACTACATAAGAAAGGTATCGAGGTTAACCAGCTCAATAAAGTCAATGCTTCCTTGATGTCCTTGCTACAAAACAGTTCCAAACATAGTCAGCTTAAAATGGCGAATTCCCTATGGATCAATCATCAATATCACTTTCAGGATAATTTTGCGAAGAATGTGCGGGGATATTATCACGCCAAGATCCAAAAAATAGACATAACTAGTTCTAAGACCCCAAAAATCATCAATGATTGGGTGAAGGAAACGACTAATGGAAAGATAGACAAGATGGTTGGGGATGATGATATAGACCGTAATACCTTTGCTATCCTGATTAACGCGATTACCTTTAAAGGGAACTGGATGCATGAATTTGCTGGGGGGCGTACGGAGAACCAAGCATTTCATTTAGTAGATGGAACGGTGAAAGATGTTCCGCTTATGTTCCTGAATGAGAAATTACCGTATTTGGAAAATGATGATTTTCAGGCGGTTTCACTTCCTTATGCCGATGGGAAAATGAGCATGAAGGTGTTTCTTCCAAGGGAGAATACCAGTTTGGAGAAATTTAAAGCGACCCTTAACAAAGATAACTGGGACCAATGGAATTCACAATTGCGAGAGCAAGAAGGTGTGATCATGCTGCCGAAATTCAAGTTGGAATATGAAACGGAACTGAGAAAATCATTAGAACAGCTTGGTATGACAACCCCATTTGGTGGGAAAGCGAACTTCACTAAAATGATCAAAGAAAGCGATCCCCTATTTATCAGTAAGGTCAAACAAAAAACCTTTTTAGAAGTAAATGAAAAAGGCACAGAGGCAGCAGCCGCAACCTCCACACAAATGACCTTAAAATCATTACCCATCCACATGGTAATTAACCGCCCATTCTTCATCGCCATAACCGATGACCAAACTGGTGCAATCCTGTTCATGGGTACCGTTTCAAATCCAGGAGGTGGAAATTAACAGGAAAAGGTAATAAAAAGGGTAATAAAAAAGGTGACAGGCACCACTCGTGTACAAATCAGACCGATTTGTCCATCTGGGGTGGACACTTCTTCTTATGGGGGTGTCCACTTTGGGTGGACATTTGTCTTTTAGTAGTGACAGGCACCTTTGTCGAACAAAAGATTGAGCCTTTTTTGATTTTTTTTAAAATATATGGTAAAATGAATGACAGTCATTCATACAATAAGAAGGAAGGTTTTTCATATGCCAAGAAGTGCTGATGGTAAATATGAAAAAATTTTAAGAGCTTCTATTGAAGTTATATCCGAGAAGGGAATTGATAAAGCTTCGGTTTCTGAAATAGTCAAAAAAGCCGGGGTGGCTCAGGGCACGTTCTATTTATATTTTTCATCGAAAATTGCGTTAATACCGGCAATCGCAGACTCCCTTTTTACTGAAACATTAGAGAGAGTGAAGGGGCGGATTCGGGAGGATCAGGATTTCTGGGGTGTGATAAAGGTGATTATCGACGAGACCTTTATTATTACTAGTGAGCACACCGATGTGATTGTCCTTTGCTATTCAGGGCTGGCGTTTGACCATTCCATGGAGAAGTGGAACTCCATCTACAAACCATATTATAACTGGCTAGAGGATATCCTGATAAAAGCAATTCAGGATGGATTGGTTATCTCGGACATTAATGTAAAACTGATGGCTAGAACCATCATCAATTTGATTGAAAACTCGGCAGAACGTTTTTATATTAGCCGTGAGCAAGAAGAAAACTTGGACGTTTTTAAGGATGAGACGTTTAATTTTATTAAAAGATCATTAGCTAAAAGGTAAAGTTATTGGAGTGATCCTTTAACTTTTATTCATCGCTAAAAAATGACTGACAGTCATTCATAGGTGAGAGGAGGAATATATATGAAGTGGTTTATGATATTTTTGGCAGGAATTTTAGAGGTGTTATGGGCTTCGTTTTTAAAATATGCTGATTCCATATCAGATTGGGTGATTACGGTTTTACTCATTGCGGTAAGTTTTACTATGCTAATTCGTTCATATAAAACCATCCCGGTAGCTGCGGCTTATACCGTTTTCGTTGGCATCGGTACAGTGGGAACTTATTTGTTGGGAATTTATTTGGGTGAGGCCTTTTCGATGAAACAAATTCTGTTTCTGATGATACTGTTGATGGGAATTGTAGGGATGAAGACATTTACAAAAGAAAACAAAAGAGGTGAGCAATAATGGTATGGGTATTATTAGTGTTAGCGGGTATTGAGGAAGTTATTGCGACGGTTGCGATGAAATATATGGATGGAGTCAAGAAGAAATGGCCAATAATTGTGATGGTGTGCGGGTTCATTTTTTCATTTTACTGCCTGTCAAAAGCTATGCGGGTTCTTCCAGCAGGTGTAGCATATGGGATTTGGACAGGAATCGGCTGCCTTGGGATTACGACCGTTGGCATCCTATGGTTTAAAGAACGATTTGGAATCTATCAGCTTATTTCACTTGGATTTATTTTAATAGGGGTCATTGGGTTAAGGCTGACCTCATAATGGTAACGACCGGATTCATCAATGGGTTCGGTCGTTTTATTTTTAGGGATATGAAACTTTTGTCATTTTTTAACGTAAGAGTTGGTAAATACAATTTGGGAGGCCTACGTATGTTTTCTGAAATGAATGCAAGGATTGTTGCAATCAAAGGAGAATTACGGAAAAAGGAAAAATATCAAACACAGCTTGCTGATTACCAGGAAGAACTGAAAATGGTCGAAAGGACACTTACCCAACTACGTTCCCAATTTACTGCAGAGAAAAAGGATGTTGAGAAACTAGAACATATTAGCCTAGCAAACTTAATTGCCACCTTATCCGGTAATAAAGATGAGAAGTTGTCAAAAGAAAAGCAAGAAATGATGGCTGCACAGCATAAATTGCAAGCAGCTGAAAAGACAAAAAGAGAAATAGATGAGGCGATGGAGGGGCNNGAAGTTGAAAAATACGGAAAATGAGTATCAAACGCTGCTAAGACAGAAAGAAGAATTGATCAAACAAAGCGGGGCTTCATACGCAGCAAAGGTGTTTGAATTGAGTGAACAGGAGGGGGCCCTGAAAGCCTATATTACCGAATTGGACGAAGCTATTTTTGCCGGAAGGCGGGTAGAACGGGCGCTTTCGGACGCTATAGCTGCACTAGAGAAAGCTCAAAACTGGGCGACATGGGATTTATTCGGCGGTGGAACTATATCAGATATTGCCAAGCACCAAAAAATAGATCAGGCAGAAGCTTATCTCCGTCAAGCACAAACAAACATGCGCCAATTCCAAAAAGAACTGTTAGATGTAAAACAAACAGCCCTTCCAGAAGTGAACATTTCCGGAATGCTGAAATTCGCCGACTTTTTCTTCGACGGTTTCATCTCTGACTACCTGGTCCAAGGGAAAATTAACAACTCCCTCGACCAAACAAAACACCACTATAATCATGTAGGAGACATCCTGACAAACCTCGAACTACAATCCGAAAGAAAACGAAAAAAACTAGAGCAAATCCACCATGAAAAGCAGGTAATAGTGGAAAGTCTATAAGTGGAGATGAGCGAGGGTGACAGGCACAGCTCGTGGACAATAGTACCGTTTTGTCCACGCGGGGCGCACAAAATGGATATATATTCCTAAAGAAATGAACCAAAAAAGCCTGAGGTCATGCCTCAAGCTTTTTTTGGTATTCTCAAAGTTCGAATATTGTTAGTACTATCATTTTTCATGATACATGATAGCACTATTTTTCTTGTTAGAACGCCCCGGATCCGCCGCCGCCACCGCTGACTCCACCCCCGCCGCCGCCGCTGCTGCTTGCGGTTGATTGGTAGGCGGAATGGAAGCCGGTAGAGGCTG
>NZ_JBALNY010000100.1:0-281 GCF_036962145.1 Bacillus sp. JJ1764
TTCCGACACTTTGTTCTGTAAAATTTAAAAAATAAATATAAAAGTAACTGATGGCTTGGCCAACTACGCAAAATAAACCTCCCACGAAAAATGCCTTTATACAATTTTTTAACACAGGCCTTTTTTTCTCGTGCTTTTGCTGCAGTTGTTGGTAACTTTGCTGTTGTGGCGTCATTTCTTTTTGTTTACTTGCCATCCTCATTCTTCCTTTCCTTACTTTATATCCTCTGTCATTTTAACGATTTCATTAAATCTATTATCAGCATCTTTCCGAGAAATTT
>NZ_JBALNY010000100.1:412-10406 GCF_036962145.1 Bacillus sp. JJ1764
AATTTTTTTCATTTTAAAACGTTGTAAATGCTTGACCTTGTAAGCAACAAGGGTACCATTATGTCCCTTTATAACAGCAACATCGTATAATTCCGGTAATGAGCTGACCAAATCCTTTATTTCCTTCACATTATCTTTGTTTTGTTCATGATCAGTAATGACCGGATTCGGGTTTGTGGTCTTAATCAGTGCCAGTTGACTATCCTTAACCTGCTGATTTTGACTGCAGGAAGTAAGAAATAATAATAAAGCAAATGCAATCCATTGATTTGTTTTTTGCATCTAGTCCCTTCCCCTTTTAATGAAGTATCCTGCCATATAGTTTTTTCTACATTCCCTAAATTTATGACCTAAATGGAAAAATAAAAAAAACTGCCTGTAAATCAGCAGTTTCGAAATGATTATTTACTCGTTTTCTTTCCGCAGCCGCAACCGCCCTTTTTGATTGGTTTGGAAGGCTGATAAACCTTAGATGATGCTGCTTGCGAGCTTTTCTTCTTATTCACCTTACTCTCTCCCTTTTAATACAATTGATTAGCTAATAAATAAGATATGAAAAAAGTGCAAGTCTTGTCTAAGGCAAAAAACCTTATTTATCAAGAAAGAATTGTACAATTGTTTCAATAATTGAGGCTAAACCAGCTATAGCTAGTATTGAAATAATGGGAATAGTTATTTGGGAAAAAAAATAATGGAGAAATACGATAACTGAAGTGGTCCATATGCCCGTGCACCAATAGCAGCTAAGTAGCTCTCCAAAAAATCGCTTTATCCCTGTTTGTTTAGGGATGTAATAGGTTTCAAGTTCTCCATTCTCAGTTTCCTGCTGAATTTCATCAAAAAATGGGTTTCGCAGAAATTCAGTAATTTTATCATAAACCAGTAGTCTTGTCAGACGAAAGCTTGCCAACGATAGCAGAATCAATTGTAAAAAGCTTAATTCCATGTCCGTATGTCCTTTCTTTATCGAGTTGAAATAATATCCGCCTAATTTTGTTAAAAAAGGCAATTGTCCGTAACCCATAAGGGCTAAGTGAAATATGTTAGTAATGTAAGATATATATATTACGGATTAAGGAGGAAAAATAATGGGTTGTGGAAGAAATCATCACGATGACTTCAATAGTGGCAATTGCGTATGCCAAGTAGTTCGCGCCATTAATGATCTTCAACAAAACGTTGCGGGTGAAGAATGTCAAGCGTGCACCAGCTGCTTTAACGAACCACTTGGTTCACTTGTATCACCTGTGAGAGAGGCCGTTGATACTCGTGTTTTTGTATTAAAAACAGCAGATGGATCACCATTCCATGCGTTCTTTAACGACGACTTCAATGCATGTGTTTCTATCTATTTCCGCGTTGAAGATGTATTTGACAACTGCTGTGCAACGCTTCGTGTATTAGTTCCTGGTAAAAGAGAAGGTGGAAACTTTGTACCGGTGAATCTTGTATCCGGAGATGATAAATGCTGCATTAATCTTTCAAGAGTCTGCCAAGTAACGAGTTTTCGTGCCAGCAATGATTGTGTAACAGTTGACTTGAGCTGCTTCTGTGCCATCCAATGTATCGCAGATGTAAACTTGGGAATTTGCAATTAAATAAATTAGCCAGTCGGTTAGTCGGCTGGCCTTTTTTTGTGCTTATCAAAGTTTATTTTTTTAACCCGATCATCATGATACTTTTTATTTCATCAACGCATAAGATTTTGGTTGTTTCATTATGAAATTGGATGATAGCTTCATCATTTTCATAACCAATTAAATAGCCCTGATAACTTTCCTTATCTGTATAAAAAACACAGGGGACCATGGGCAGAACCTTCGGATAATGAATCAAATAATCTAATTGCTCAGAAACATTCATTTCCTTAAAAGGTTTTACTCGATTCATGGAGGAATGAGGTTTGACTTTCTTGGAAGAAGTGGTTGTTTCCAAGGTATTATCTTCTGAAGAGGTGACCTGTACGGGAACTCTCTCCTCGACTTTTGGTTTTTGACCAAACTCAGGGACATCATCCATGTTCTTTTTATTCTTAAAAACCTCTTGCATATTGTAGTTAGACGGTGTCCTTGAAAAAGGCTGATAAATATACATTAACGGCCCTTGTTCCTTTCTTATTGCCATGAAAAGCACCTCCTTTTACAGTTTCCTACACTTTATATGTATGCGAAAAGCCCAGAGGTGTTAATAAAATAGATAAATTCATACAAAAAGCCCGCAAACAATTGCGGGCTCTCACAACAAATGATTAAAGAATATGGAATCCTGAATCTACATGAATATTTTCACCGGTAATACCACGGGAAAGGTCACTGAACAGGAATACTGCAGTATCCCCGACCTCTTCTGGAGTTGTAGGTCTACGTAAAGGTGCTTTTTCTTCAATTTCTTTTATAATCAAATTAAAATCACCTACACCCTTTGCAGACAAAGTACGAATCGGTCCTGCAGATATAGCATTAACTCGAATATTGTCTTTTCCAAGATCAGCTGCTAAATAACGAACGCTAGCTTCAAGAGATGCTTTGGCAACACCCATAACATTATAGTTTGGAATGGCTCTTTCTCCGCCCAGGTACGTTAAGGTTACAATGCTGCCACCCTCTGTCATCAAGGCACGTGCTTCTTTTGCCACTGCGGTCAATGAATAAGAACTGATATTTTGTGCCAGTAAAAAGCCATCACGAGTTGTATTCATGTATTCGCCTTTTAATTCCTCAGTCTTAGCAAAAGCAATACAGTGGGCAACACCATGAATGGACCCTACAGCCTCTTTAATTTCAGCGAAACATTTGTTGATATCTTCATCACTTGTCACATCACATGGTAACACCAATGTTCCTTCCGCTTCTAAAGACTCTGCTAATTCCCGGACACTTTTCTCTAGTCTTTCTCCTGCATACGTAAATACAAGGCGAGCCCCGGCATTATGAAGAGAACGTGCAATCCCCCATGCTATACTGCGTTTATTGGCAACACCCATAACAACATATGTTTTTCCAGCTAATGATATCATTTACGAAAGTCCCCCTACATATCAACTGATATTAGTACTTGGTACTAATTTTACACTACTTTTAAAAAAATGAAAAGAGCAGCTGCTTCAATAATAATTTTTATCAGGCTTCTCACAAAACTCCAATTCCTGAATTAAATCATCCACATACTCCTTCGATCCCGTAACAATGAGGCGATCATTCAACTGCAGCTCCGTATCGCCATGTGGGACGATTGAATCATTGCCTCGAAAAATTCGTACAAAAATAATATCTCCCATGAACGGAAATCTTCTAAGCGGCACTCCGTCAAATTGGTCATTATTCATCACTATTTCGTATAGACCCGTTTCCTGGTTCGTTAGAATATTAATCACTGTCGGCGACTCTATTAACGCACGCAAAAGTGTTTTGGTCGACATAAATGATGAAAATACTTCAATCCCATGTTCTCGTAAACTCTCTTCTAATTCAGGAATCTCTATTCGGGCTATGACCCTAGGAACTTCTTTCGTTTTAACAGCTCTGGCCAGCTCAGCATTTAACTGATCAGTGCCTGTTGATATCACGACAATCTCTGAAAGAAAAATGTTAGTTTCCGCGATCGATTCTATTGAATAATCATTTATTTCTACTATTTCAAATAAGGAATTGGTCATTTGTTTTTCTCCATCTCTCAATTTTGGAGAATAGACAATTGGCTCATAAAGTCCCGACTTCAACTCGCGTGAAATCGGAAGAGTGATTTGGTTTGCTCCCAAAAAAGCAACTCGTACCTTTTTTCCAGCAAGGATCTCTTTTGGAAATAATTTCTTAAAAACGATTGGCGTAAAAATGGAAGTAATGACAGCGACTAAAATTAATGTCCCCTTCATTTGCTCAGAGATTACGCCAATTCGTTCTCCTATTGTTGCCGCAGCAATAACCAGTGATAGGGTTGAGGTTAGTAAAAATCCAGAAGCAAGAACAGTTTTTGTATCATACCAACGCTTTAAAAGATAAACTGGAACAAGTTTTGATAATAATAAACCAATCAGTAAAAAAGGGATTAGCATTAATAGTTTTTTCTCAGAGAACAATGACCAGATATCAAGTTCAACCCCCACCATTACAAAGAAAATGGGAATGAGGAATCCATATCCAAAGGAATCAAGTTTATGAATTAATTCCTGATTCGGAGAAAGTAAGGAGACCAGTACTCCAGCCATAAATGCACCTAGAATATTTTCTGCCCCGACTGTTTCTGACAACCCAACTAACACGATAATCAAGGTAAAGACGGCTCTTGTACCGATTTGCACCGTCCCTGTTGCCAATGATTCCATAAAAGTTCGGTTTTTAAATCTCTTTCCAAGTAAATACAAAATCATACCACCGATAAATAAAAATAACAGCAACCATGTACTGCTATGCCCTGGTTCATAAATAGAAACAAATACAGCGAGAAGGATCATCGTTACCAGGTCAGCAATGACTGCGACTAATAAGATAATTTGCCCAATAACCGTCTTCATCAGATGGGCTTCCTTCAGGGTTGGCACGACAACACCTAAAGAAATAGTTGATATGATCAAGGTCATTAAGAAGGCATTATCAATAAATCCTACTAGTACAAATAAGTAGGATAATCCCAGTGAAAAAATAAAAACTCCAATAAAGATCAATGAAGCTGCAGTGAAAGAATTAGGCTCCCTTTTTCCATTGGGAAGTTTCCCACGTTTATTGCTTCCTGTAAAAGCAGTAAAGTCAATTTCAAGTCCGCTTAAAAACATCAAAAAAATAAATCCTAATGTAGACAGAGTGGAAAGCCACATATCTTCATGGACAACATTTAACCCACTTTTTCCAATGATTAAGCCTACAATAATCTCTGCAACGACAACTGGAATAAAATTCAGCTTAAAACGATGCAGAATGATTGGGGTCAGAAATGCCACTGTAACAACAATGAGTAATGAAAATACAGATACGTGCTGTTGCAATTTATATCGCCTCCCATTTGTTTCGCTCATAATGATTTGTTAATCTAATAAAAACACTTAAAAAAGGAGCATATTTTCCATGCAAATTGATATCATCGGAGATATACACGGATGCTTCAATGAATTTAAGGAACTCACAATAAAATTAGGTTATTCCTGGAAAGATGATATCCCTATTCATCCCCAAAATCGGATACTGGGATTTGTCGGTGATCTGACTGACCGTGGACCTAATTCTTTAAAAGTGATTGAGGTCGTTTGGCAACTGGTGATAAACAAAAAACAAGCTTATTACGCACCAGGAAATCATTGTAATAAATTATATCGTTATTTTCTTGGGAATAAAGTCCAAATTGCTCACGGACTAGAAACGACCGTCGCGGAATACGAGGCATTAAATAAATCCGACAGGCATTCCATTCGACAAAAGTTTATGAACCTTTATGAAACTGCTCCACTGTATTTATCGCTTGACCAAAACCAGTTGATAATCGCCCATGCCGGCATTAAAGAAGAACTGATTGGTAAAGACAATAAGAGAGTGAAAGATTTTGTACTGTATGGAGATATTACAGGTGAAAAACACCCAGATGGAACACCCGTCAGGAGGGATTGGGCAAAGAATTATCGTGGCATGACCTGCATCGTTTACGGACATACTCCTGTAAAAGAACCAAGAATCATTCATAATACTTATAATATCGATACTGGTGCGGTATTCGGCGGTAAACTTACTGCCTTGAGATACCCCGAAATGGAATTGGTTTCTGTTCCTTCTACTATGCCATATATTGAAGAAAAGTTTAAACAATTTGATTAAGATGAAATGAAAGGCTGACAATCAGCGATTGTCAGCCTTGATAACTTCTTGCATATCCTTAGGAAGAGATGCTGTAAACATCATTTCCTCCTTTGTAAAAGGGTGTATAAATTTGATTTTTTTACAATGAAGTGCCTGCCTCGAAATCAATTCATGATTTCCACCATATAATTCGTCACCCAAAAGCGGATGTCCTAAGTAGGACATATGAACTCTGATTTGATGAGTCCGGCCTGTTTCAAGTTCAAGCTCAAGATGAGTAAATCCAGGATAATGCCTGACTACCCTATAATGCGTACAGGCATATTGACCATCTTCTCGAACTTCTCTTTCAATAATACTAGTAACCTTACGGCCAATCGGTGCCGTTACTGTACCTTGATCAACAGAAATAACCCCTTCAGAAAAGGCTTCATAGGTCCGCCTCACGACTCCATCCTTTTGCATCTTACTAAGTAAATGATGCACGTGGCGGTGTTTGGCAATTAACACAATTCCAGATGTATCCCTGTCAAGCCGGGTTACAATATGGGCGGTTGCTTGTATACTTTGTTTTTCATAGTAACCTACTAATGCATTTGCCAGACTACCGGTAGGATGTTCTCGTGAAGGTATGGTATTCATATAAGGAGGTTTGTTTACCACCATTAAATACTCATCTTCATACAATATCTTTAGTGGAAGGCTTTCCCCTTTTACTCCTTCACTTGGATTTTCAGGTGGGAACCTTACCAATAAAACATCATCAACCTCAAGCTTATATCGAACATTAACGTGCTCTCCGTTTACAAGAATGCTTCCGCCTTTAAACTTTATATCGGTTAAAGCAGCTCTGGAAATTTCCTTTTCCTGTAAAAAATCTCGAATCAATTTTCCTACACTAAATTGATCAATCATCCACTGCATTTGAAAACTTTCTGTCATCTGTTCTCCTTAACACTAATCAGAAATAAATGAGTCATGAACCCTTTTCCAAAATGGAAATGGCCTAAAACGGGCAAAACGGATTTTTTCTTCCGGCACCCTAAATTGGATCGACTTTACATCTTTATGTAACAGAGTAAGGTGATCAACTGTTACCTGAAAATCAGTTCGGTTTACCGGCTTTAACATACAGGTATGATGTGCTGGCAAGATCAGCGGCGATCCCACTGTTCTAAACACCCGATTGTTTATGGATGCCATCTCAGCCACTTGCAATGCTGAAATCGATGGATGGATGATGGCTCCTCCCAGTGCTTTGTTATAAGCAGTACTACCTGAAGGAGTGGAAACACAAAGTCCGTCACCACGAAAACGTTCAAAATGCTGTCCACGAATTTCCACATCCATGACAAGAGTACCTTCCACACTTTTAACTGTAGATTCGTTCAATGCCAAATATCTTGATTCCTTACCGGCATGGGAATATCGAATAATCACTTCAAGAAGCGGATATTCAACAACCTGATATGGAGTTTTGGCAATGGCAATAACCAGCTTTTCAATTTCATCAGGCGTCCAATCCGCATAGAAGCCCAAATGCCCTGTATGAATCCCTACAAAAGCAGTTTTATTTAAACGGCTGCTATAGCGGTGAAAGGCATATAATAATGTTCCATCTCCGCCAATCGATATCACAATATCAGGCTGGTCTTCGTCATATTTTAGATCAAAATCAAGTAAATAGGTGCGCATTTTATGCATTAAAATATTTGAGTTTTGATCTCCTTTTGAAGTGATCGCAAATTTCATTTTGATTTACTCCTTGTATTAAAATACTTGACATGCAGGGACAGGTTTAGTCTTAGTCTTCTTTGGCGGATTCCTTTTTTCGTGTAAAAAATGCTTGAGCATCTTGGATTTCCCCACGGATTAATGACATTTCTTTATCAAGACGGAAAGCTGCTTCAGCGGCATGTTGAAGCCGCAATTTAATATCTGCTGGGAAAGCACCTTTATATTTATAATTTAATGAATGCTCAATTGTAGCCCAAAAATTCATGGCTAATGTTCTAATTTGTATTTCTGCTAAGATTTTTTTTTCACCTTGAATCGTTTGTACTGGATATTGAATAACAACGTGATAGGATCTGTATCCGCTTGTTTTTTCATGAGAAATATAATCTCGTTCCTCCACAATTTCAAAATCATTTCGAATTCGTAATAATTCCACAACCCGATGGATATCTTCGACAAATTGGCACATGATACGTAATCCGGCGATATCCTGCATTTCTTCTAACCTGTCAAGGGGAATACCTTTTTGGTTCGACTTATCCAAGATACTGGCAATAGGTTTAACCCTTCCAGTTACAAATTCAATTGGAGAATGGGATGCATTAAGTTCAAACTGCCCCCGCATACCTTTTAATTTTATCTTTAATTCATCAATCGCCTGTTTATAAGGGGCTAAAAATTGGTCCCATTGCTTCATGATTACACCTCTTTATGTCCAAAAAATTCTCTCCACCTTAGTAACCATTTCATCTCCATAATTGTGATTTCCCTTTATATTGTTAATGATAAACTCAAATTCATCATGAAAATGAACTAGTTCTATTTGTTGATTATTCCATTCAATCCAAATAGGCAATTTCTCTTCATAAGCTATTTTTAAATCTGGCCATATTTGTTCATTAAGACTGATATATGTATATTCTTCATGTGTTTCCATTAAGTAGATAAAACTAATATGATCGGAATCCACCAGAATTTGACCGGCCGGAACTAACCCCTCCAGTGACCCGTTTGCCTGCAATAACAGTTTAATATCAGTAAGATTTGCTTTTAAAACTTCCATTCGTTTTTTCACTTTTTTTTACCTCCAATATTCACTTACTTATTTTAGCATAATTCAGCCATTTCTCTCAAAGTTTGAAGTATTGGGGATAAAAATGAGATAATAAAGTCATGGTATCGGAGGGAAGGATAAAAATGTCGCAAAACGTAGAAATTGAATTTAAAAATATACTTTCTGAATCAGAATATGGAACATTAAAAAAAGCGTTTCAAATCCCCGATTCGCAAATATTTCTTCAAGAAAATCATTATTTTGATACTCCAGAATTTGGTCTTAAAGAACAAAATTCAGCGTTAAGGATCAGAAAAAAACAAGCTCATTATGAATTAACGTTAAAACAGCCTGTTGAAAAGGGGCTGCTTGAAACCAATCAAGAGTTGAGTGAATCAGAAGTTACCCTGGCTCTTAACGATGGAATTCTTCCATCTGGCGAAATTAAAAGGATCCTGGAAAGCATTAAAATACCTTTGGAAAGAATAGAGTACTTTGGTTCGCTATCAACCTATAGGGCCCAAATTGAATATAAGAACGGTTTACTTGTTTTCGATCATAGCGTCTATTTAAATACGGAGGACTTTGAGTTGGAGTATGAAGTCCAAAACTATGAAGCAGGAAAAGAGAATTTTTTACTTTTGCTCGAACAATATCAAATTCCAAATCGCAAAACGAAAAATAAAATCCAACGTTTTTATGATCAAAAAGCACAAGAAAAATAAATACTATATCAACGGTGTTTAAATGGTTTTCAAAGCAATTCATTTGAGATATCGCTAGGGCATTGATAAAATAAAGAAAACTCAATATGTCATTTATTTGAGTTGTATACATGATTTAAAGAATTTTTGAGGAGTTGTCAACATGATTGGTAACAAACGTACACCCTTTGAGGTTATTGGGGAACAAACACTCCATCGTCTTGTAGACACTTTCTATGGTCTAGTTGAACAACATCCTGACCTGGCACCTATTTTTCCTAACGATTTCTCAGAAATTGCTCGTAAACAAAAGCAATTCCTTACTCAATATTTAGGTGGACCGCCATTGTATACAGAAGAGCATGGCCATCCTATGATGAGGGCTCGCCATTTACCTTTTCCGGTAACTCCTACTCGGGCAAAGGCATGGCTCTCTTGCATGACTCAGGCAATGGATACAGTTGGTCTTAAGGGACAAATAAGGGACGAGTTTTATTCCCGACTTTATTTAACAGCTCAGCATATGATTAATACACCTGATGATGAAGTGAATTTTGGTGACGATTGTGAATAATTATTGGTCAAAAGAATCTAAAGCGTCTTGCCACGGCAATGATCGAAAACCGATTGAAATTTATATGTTTATTGACCCACTATGTCCTGATTGTTGGACACTTGAACCCATAATGAAAAAATTACTTATTGAATACGGGCGTTAT
>NZ_JBALNY010000100.1:10416-15723 GCF_036962145.1 Bacillus sp. JJ1764
GCATGTGCTAAGCGGAAAAATTGCCCATTTAAATCTTACACGGAAAAAGATTTATGATAACTTTTCAGATATATGGGAAAAGGCAGCTTCTAGGACCGGGTTGGTTTGTGATGCAAAGTCTTGGAATGAGAATCCTGTTGATGCACCTTATCATGTTTCAATCGCGCTTAAAGCTGCTGAGTTGCAAGGAAGACGTGCAGGAATTCGCTTTTTACGAAAGGTCCAGG
The DNA here is from genome assembly GCF_036962145.1 of Bacillus sp. JJ1764. Taxonomy (NCBI): domain Bacteria; kingdom Bacillati; phylum Bacillota; class Bacilli; order Caryophanales; family Bacillaceae; genus Bacillus; species Bacillus sp. JJ1764. The sequence continues at coordinate 10,644 of NZ_JBALNY010000100.1, forward strand.
AAGGATTGTTTTTAGAAAAGAAGAATCTTTCTTCTTTTGAAGAATTACTTAAATGTGCTGAGCGTGCCGGTTTGGATGTAAAGGAATTTGCCAATGACTTTCATTCCGAAAGTGCTGCTAAAGCCTTCCAATGCGATTTGCAAGTTACCACTGAAATGGATGTACAAGAAATTCCAACACTTGTCTTTTTTAATGAAAACACAGAAGACGAAGGGATTAAAATTACTGGTAGCTATCCATATGAGGTATATGTGCAAATTTTAGAAGAAATGCTATCGGAGAAACCGGAAAAAGCAACGCCCCCACCATTGGAAACCTTTTTAAAGATTTTTACATTTGTTGCAACAAAGGAAATTGCCGTCGTCTACAATATGTCCATATCCCAAATTGAAAGGGAAATGAAAAAATTGCTTCTTAAACAAGTTGTAGAACAGATCCCAGCGAGATATGGAACATTTTGGCGTTACATTGAGGAATAGACATTGTCAGTGTATTTTCACTGAACACTGTCTATTTTTTTATTGACCAAAACAAAAATGCCTTGCAGAATCTCTATCTGCAAGGCATTTTTCTAATACGAACAAAGGGGATGGGAGAAATTTTTCACGGTCAAACAAAGGGGTATATGTTTGTTGTGATCAACTTCACGCATTTAATATACCATGGTTAACAAGATGATGACAATAAGTATGTGCTTTATTTCACATAATTGTCAAATTATCATAAATTCACGAAATCGACAATAGACATAATAATAGCGGTTGTACTAAATATTATTTATAGGGTGGTTATCATGAAAAGAAGAATCCCTTATTTGTTAATGGTACTATTTTTTTTGATTGCTTTTTCACTACACATCTTAGCTTTAATCCATATTTTTCCTTTGATCGTTAGTATTCCATTATTATTTATTGCCATATTACTTCCGATCGGTTCCATCAGTCAACGAAAAAGATTTAAGGGGTTTTAAAGGGGATGGTACTCATCAGGTACCATCCCCTTTTACATCTTGTTTACTGTAATAACTGTTCAAGCTCCGCCAACTTTTCTTCAAATACCTTACATGCATTTTTAATTGGCTCAGAGCTTGTCATATCGACTCCCGCTTTTTTCAGTACTTCAATTGGATAATCTGAACTTCCGGCACTTAAAAAGCCAATATAGCGCTTAACAGCAGGCTCCCCTTCGTCAAGGATTTGCTTACTTAATGCGGTTGCTGCTGAAAATCCTGTTGCATATTGATAAACATAGTAATTGTAATAGAAATGAGGAATCCTTGCCCATTCTAAACCAATTTCTTCATCAATAATAATATCCTCTTCACCAAAATACTTTTTATTTAATTCATAGTACATTTGTGTTAATGAATCTGCCGTTAAAGCTTCATTATTTTGTACCTTTTGATGAATGAGATGTTCGAATTCAGCAAACATTGTCTGTCTGAACACTGTCCCTCTAAAACCTTCTAGATAATGATTAAGCAGATAGATTCGTTTTTGTTCATCATCGATGGTTTTTAATAAATAATCGTTAAGGAGCGCTTCATTACAGGTTGATGCCACTTCTGCAACAAAAATGGAATAATCTCCATAAGCATATGGCTGAGTTTTTCTTGTGTAATAACTATGCACAGAATGACCGAATTCGTGTGCTAATGTAAATAGATTATTGACATTATCCTGCCAGTTCATCAAAATATACGGGTGTGTACCATAAGCGCCTGAAGAGTAGGCACCGCTTCTTTTTCCCTTGTTTTCATGAACATCCACCCAGCGATTTTCAAATCCTTCTTGCAGAATTTTCGTATATTCTTCTCCAAGCGGAGCCAATCCCTTAAGAATAAGATCCTTTGCTTCCTCATATTTAATTTCCATTTTTACATCCTTTACTAAAGGAGTGTATAAATCATACATGTGAAGCTCGCTTAAACCCAATACCTTTTTACGAAGTTTTATATAGCGTTGCAATAAATGAAGGTGATCATTTACTGTGCTCACTAGGTTATCATAAACGGATTCTGGGATATTATTAGCAGCAAGTGCTGCTTCCCTTGCTGATTGATACTTCCTTACTCTGGCGTTGAAATTATCATTTTTAACATTACCGCTTAATGTACTAGCAAACGTATTTTTAAAGCTGCCATATGTTTTATAAACTGCTTGAAAAGCATCATGTCTTACCCGCTGATCTCCACTTTCCAAAAAACGAATATAGCGCCCATGAGTGATTTCTACCTCTTCTCCGTTCTCATCTTTTATGGTCGGGAAGACTAGGTCAGCGTTATTAAGCATACCGAACGTATTACTAGAAGCATTCATCACCTCTCCTGCTTCAGCTAAAAGTGCTTCCATTTCTGCTGTTAATACATGGGGTCTTTGCTGATTAATTTGTTCAAGAGCATGCTCATATAGTTTTAACTCTGGTTTTTCTTTTAAAAACTCTGTAATCTTTTTTTCATCAATGGATAAAATTTCAGGGACAATAAATGCAAGTTGGCTGGATGCTTGTGAATACAGGTTTTTCATCCGATCATCCAACCCTTGATAGAAGGAGTTGGTCGTATCCTGATCATACCTCATATGTGAGTATGTATAGAGCTTGCCTATCCGTTCAAGCAATTGATCTTGATACTGTAGAGCTTGATAAAGCGTCTCTGCATTTTCACCAAGTTTTCCTTCAAACTCCTTAATACCCGGAAACATACCTTTTACCTCTTGAAATTCAGCTTCCCATTGCTCATCAGATGCAAATATATCCTCTAATTTCCATGTATCCTCAACTGGAATTTCACTTCTTGCAGGCAATGATTTTACAGCAGAGTCATTTGCCATTTACTACTCACCCTTTCATGTGAATTTGATTGATTACCCTTAAATATATTCTTCTAAATTCCGCTTTTTTCCTCTTATTGTTTACTACTTTATTATGCCCATTGCTGAAATTTCATAATAACCAATTGTTCTTTAGCAAAAATAACTGTTTTACTTCCTCCCTTTCCCGGTTTGTTTTCGGGACTACTATTTTATTTATTATCACAAACGAAGCATCACCTTTTTGGGTTATTAAATTTAATCTACATAATAATTGAATATATTCCATTACAGGCTTCATCGGATTCACATCAGGAATTTGCGGTAAATTTCGCAATAGGATTTCTTTTCGGTTAATCCTTTTAAAAACATGCCCGTATATCTCCTTTATAGAAATTAAAGCTCCTGGTTCCTTATTCTTTATGAAATCGAGAAATAGATAGGCTTGCCAAATAACTGGTGGTGTTTGGATGAAAAAAGAGTGAGGAACAGGAAGACCTAATTCAGGAGGCAACAGAAAAAGATTAAGATTGTGCCTGTAGAGTTCGCATAAAAACGGATTTCTAATAGTATCAGAGCGCAGTGCCCAATTCCGGTTATACCGCTCAAGTTCATTCACCCATCCTGTCATACTTACTTGGCTACGGCTTTGTTTGGGTGATAATAAATTTTCAATTTTGATTGTATTCAGCGGGAATTGCAATTGCTGGGTGAAGGTATTTTTAATCGAATAGGGTTTGAGGGATTGAAGCAAATGAAAGACTTTTGTCTCTGGACAATAAACGGGAATTTGGTAAATGTAATTGGAGGTTAGTTGTAAAAATAAATAGGCAAAATTGGTAAGTGAAAGTAGGTTTTTTTTCTTCTTTTTTATATTCGGCAAAGATACAATCCAAAGCGGTGTATACCCATTTTGAAGATAGCATGTTGTTCGCTTTATAAAAAGTTCTTCCGATATCATGGAGCACTGAAATTCTAATGAGTATCTATGCCCATTGTACGTAAACATGATATCAGGCCGTTGCTTTAGATCCTTGTCATAGTATTCTAATACACATGGTATACCTTGGCTTTTGATCCATTGAAAAAGTTGAAGTTTACCTTTCATATGGTATATGGTTTCCCCTTCATGACATTCACTGCAGCTGTGTTTATTCTGATGAGCAAAATGAAAAATACGCTGATCTCCTAATTTAAGTACGACTGGCTCCCCACATATTGGACAATAGAATTGTTCCAACCTGCGAAGCTCCAATAGTTCCTCTTTTTGGTGATCCCCCCCTAGAGTAATAGGTTCACCAGTTTTTGTTTTAGCTGTTAACAAAAGAATCTTCCTCCTTTCTATCCTTACCTATTCGACAATTTTTTTCAAAAGTCCTTTCCTTAAAAAAATAAAACTCGCCAAATTGACGAGTTTCATTTTTTATAAGAGAGGGGATAGTAATCGTGCTGTTGATTCCAATAATTTAAAGCCTAGATGGCGTTCCTGAAATGTTTTATACTCTAACAGTTTTGAGTAATCCAAATCATTAATAAACTCAGCCACAAGTTTTTGAGTGCTTTTTGTTTTAAACAAGAAAGCATTTACCTCAAAGTTTAAATGAAAGCTCCGCATATCCATATTTGATGTGCCAATTGAGGCCAATTCCCCATCAACGATGACAATCTTACTATGCATGAATCCGCGTTCGTATTCATAAACCTTCACTCCCGCCTCCAGAAGCTCCGGGAAGTACGATCTAGATGCGTGGAAGACAATCCTTTTATCTGGACGATTCGGGACAAGCAGTCTTACGTCAATACCACTTAATGCAGCAATTTTTATTGCAGAAAAAATGTCTTCATCTGGGATAAAATAAGGAGAAGCAATCCAAACCGACTTTTTTGCCGTGCTAATCATCGAAAAGAAGATATTCTTAATAACACTCCATTCATTATCAGGGCCACCCGCAATTAACTGAACACCACCGTGACTACGATCATCAACCTGCGGCGATAAATACTCAGCTGTCAAAAAACTGTGATTGGTCATATAATACCAGTCTTGTAAAAAGATCAATTGAAGCGTTCTTACGGCTTCTCCTCTAAGCATTAAATGGGTATCTCGCCAAAATCCAATGTCTTTGTCTCTTCCTAAATATTCATCACCAATATTTAATCCGCCAACAAATCCTACTGTTCCGTCAATGACAATGATTTTACGGTGATTTCGAAAATTAAATTTATTATTTAAAAATGGTAATTTAACAGGACCGAAAGGCAATGCTTCG
>NZ_JBALNY010000101.1:0-24653 GCF_036962145.1 Bacillus sp. JJ1764
AATGCAAAAAGGAAAATTTCATGGGTGCATTTTGATGTTTCAAAGCACGGGGTTAATAAAAAACTTTATGCAAAACTTTATAAAAAATTTGATAACATTTTTGCTGTATCAGAGGAAGCAAAACAAAAGTTAATTCAGCAAATTCCTATTGCGGCCAATAAATCTGAGGTATTTATGAACATAGTACAGTCCAACTTAATTAGAGAAATGGCAAAAGAAAAGGTTATATTTGACTATAACTATAAAGGTATAAAAATTGTAACTGTTGGAAGGCTGTCAAGGGAAAAAGGGCAAGATTTAGCCATAAAAGTATTATCCAAATTAAGAAAAAATGGCTATGAAGTGAGATGGTATTGCATTGGAGATGGAAATAGTCGAATGGAATTTGAGGAATTAATAAATAAGTACGAATTAACTAAGCACTTTATACTGGTTGGAACTACCACAAATCCTTATCCATATATTGCTAGTGCGGATCTATACGTACAACCATCTAGACATGAGGGTTTTTGCTTAACTTTAGCAGAAGCAAAGTGTTTAAATAAGCCAATAATTACTACGGATTTTACCGGTGCCTATGAACAAATTCAAGATGGTTATACTGGATTAATTGTGGAGTGTAATGAGAATGCTTTATATAAAAATATTAAATATTTATTTGATAACCCTTCTGAGATGCGAAAATTAACAGTAAACTTAGAGAATTCTAATAAACTCAATGTGAAACAAAGTGTAATTCTATAGAACCAACACAATGTTTTTTAATTCTAGAAGTACCAATCGTAAATTTATTTTAAACAACCTATATTAAAAGGATATGTAATGATGAGGATAAACCATTCACTTAAAAATATTTTTATTGGTGTATTTTCCCAATTAGTAATTGTATTCCTTGGTTTTTTATCAAGGAAAATTTTTTTAGATAGTTTAGGAGCCGATTATCTAGGGATTAATGGGTTATTAACTAATGTATTATCGATTATGGCATTAGCTGAAAGCGGCATTGGCATTAGTATCGTATATAACTTATATAAACCACTTGCAGAAAATGACCATCCAAAAGTTATCGCATTAATACAACTATATAAAAAGGCATATGGAATATTGGCATTAATCGTTTTATTAATAAGTATTATTATATATCCCTTTTTAGATTTATTAATGAAAGACGAGAGCTATATCCCTAACCTTACAATAATTTATTTTCTGTTTGTAATCAAAAATATGATTTCCTATTTAAATGCTCATAAATGGTCATTAATAAATGCTGACCAACGAGGATATTTAATAGCAAGAATGAATCTAATTTTTCAAATTGCAACTATGGTTATCAGAATATTCATTTTAATTAAGACTGGAAACTATATTCTTTATTTGGGAATAGAACTCTTATTTTATTTACTACAGAATATTGTAAATGGAAGAATAGTTAATAAAAGTTACCCTTATATAAAGACAAAAGAAAAATATAAAATTGATCAAGAAACAAGGAATAATATGGTAAAAAATGTGAAGGCTATGTTTTTACATAATATTGGAGGATATCTAGTATTTGGAACGGATAATATATTAATTTCATCTTTTATTAGTGTTGCAGCAGTAGGACTATATTCAAATTACACTATGATAACTCAACAGTTATCGGCATTAGTTAATCCGATTTTAGGGGGGATTGGTGCAAGTGTCGGAAATCTAATTGCAACGGAAAACAATGAAAAGAACTACTCCATTTTTAAGGTGTCATTTTTAGTGAATTTTTGGATCTATTCCTTGTGTATTATATTTTTATATAACCTTCTGGAACCATTTATCACGTTATGGCTTGGAAAAAAATATTTGTTAGATAATTTAACTTTTATCTTCATACTAATCAATTTTTATTTATTTGGAATGAGAACTCCAATAGCAACTTTTAAAAATAAAGCAGGATTATTTGTTCAAGATAAGTACGCCCCTCTGATTGAGGGATTTATTAACCTTATTTCATCACTTCTTTTAGTAAAGTTTTTAGGTCTTGTAGGAATTTTTATTGGTACAACTATAAGCACACTATCTACCGTCTTCTGGATTCAACCGATTATTGTATATAAAAATGTGTTTAAAAAATCGGTTGTTGGCTACTTTAGAAAATATGCTTATTTTTCTTTCCTAACATTAATAATTTGTTTAATTGTATCAAGAGTTTGTAATATTATAGTTGAGGGTAATGGCTTTTCTTCACTGATTATTAAAGGAATTGTTTGTTTAGTAATTCCAAATTTAATATACTTAACTCTATTTTATAGAAATGAAGAATTTAAATACTTAAAAAGTGTTATAATAAACGTTTTTATGGGATTAAAAGGAAAAATAAAAGTTAGGGTTAAATCAAAGGTACCTATGTAAAATACTCGACAATGTTTTCCTCAGATTTAAAATAACAATCATTTACTAAATTAATAGATGAACCTAATGCATTACAAAGAACATGGAAGATTGGAAAAGTGTTAAGATTGGAGAGAAAACCGTTCCAATCATACCTATTTTAAGAAGGAGATACAGGTTAACTATCAGGCAGTCAATTTATTGTATATTAGATACTAATAATCTTTAAATGAAGTTGAACTTGTTTGTGTTATCTTGGCACATTGGATACGAATGCCAGTAAGCTTTTGATTTTATTTGTTACTTACTTTATTAGAATGTATCGGACTTACTTAATGTCATTACGAAAAAAGGTACAAAGTCAAATGATTAAAAGCATCTATCCTCATACGTTATGAGGATAGATGGATTAAAGACTTTTTTAAAATTGAAGAAATTTACTTAACTTAAAATTTTACTAGCTTAATATTCCGAATTTTTTGAATGAAGCTTTTGAACCTAGTAGTTTCCAAACCTGAATATTTCTTTTTGTCCAAACTACGGTACCATCCGTAATTGTCGAGGCAGTACCCCATGATGGTTCTATATTTCCAGTTGTACCAGCTGTTGTACATTCATAGTAGCTTTCAGAAACAGAGGATGGCAAGATTTTGTCTCCAATCGAGTAGGTTGTTTTTGCCTTCCAAGTAGAAATACCAGCAATGTCTTTTACTGTGGAGTATAAAGGATTAGTTGGAAAGTTTGGCATAGTTGACGAGGATTTTGCGTTCCAAACAGTAGAATAATAAATATAACCATTTACTGAAATTTTATCAGGAGTATTATATATCTTTGAAGGCTGCCAAGTAGGATAGGTTTCAGCAAATCCCTCTTTTATACATACCCATCCCATAAAACCATCTGAGGCCATATTCCTGTTTAGTATTTGTTTGCCAAGTTTATAATATCCCATAGTTGGAACTGTTGTTGACCAATTATAAGGATCAAGTTCATTTCCAATTGTATTATTTCTGAATAAAGGAATTTGTGTAATATCAACTAAAAAATTAATTGCCCCTTCCAGAGTATTGTTTATAAATGTTATTTCGAATTGATCACTTGTAGGTATGGAGCTGTTTATCGCCTTTATTGCTAAATTTGATTTAAAGCGATTCCCATCAACCAATAATTTTCCGCCAGTAATATTATACCAATACCCATCAATAATACTAATAGAACTGGACGTCGCACTTGTATAGTCAAATTGATTATTTATTAGATCTATTTGTGCTTTGTTTACTGCTGAAAAATAAAATGCAGAATTTGATCCACCATAAAAATAACAATTTACAAATCTCGCTAGCTCATTGTTGGAAATATTAAATAGATTATAGCCATTCCAAATAAATGTGCATCCAATAAATTCAACATGTTTATTAGGACTTAGTATTCCTGTGTTATTAAACTTACAATTTATATAGGTACCTCTAGGTATTTTTATACCAGCATTATTATTAGGTTTTTTTGTGTTATTGAATAATATATTATTGTATGCCCAACCTTCAGTAGCATTTTCATCACCATTGAAAATGACACTTGATGATGCTAAGAAACCCTCAAATAAACAATTCGCCATTGTTTGTGGATACGTACCTGCTGAAAAGCCTGCTCCGGAAATAGCATTTGAATAATCTGAGTCAACAGTAAATTTACAGTTAGATACCGTGACACTATAAGCTTTTGGCCTATTTACACTTAATGAGCTATTTAAGAAATTATTATTATCTACCAATGCAGGATCAGTAGTTCCATTATTTAAAGTTACTCCGGTCCTGTTAAGGATATTATTGTCTATAATGCATTCACCATTAATGTTAACACTTGTATCTTTAAAGTAATTTCCATTTATATATAATTTACTAACGCCTGGGTATCCTGTTATTCCAATACCCCTTTCTATTTTATTATTTTTTATGTGGAAATTTTTACCTCTCACAAATATCAATTGTAAGGGACTATCATGGAGAAAGTTATCTTCAATCCAAAGATTCTGATTTAGGGCATAGTTATCTTCTACATCTAACGCAGCAGAAGGACCCGTACCACTTATATGATGTATATCATTATTTTTAACCCAGACAAATTTTGCCCCTTGTAATGCCACACCAAGCCTTCTGTTGTGGTGGATATGGCACTTTTCAATAAAAGTAAATTTTGGGATCGTCATACTTCTTAATGTTAGTCCATTACCCGTTGATGATGGAATATTTGCTTGATGCAGTACAATTTTTGCACTTGTTGCCCCATCAGGTAATGGAATTTCATCAAAAAATTCGACGTTTGTTATTGAAGAGTTGTATGTTCCATTAGAATTATAAAAAATGATATCAAATGGTACTGTTCCGTCTATTTCTGAACCTAAAGATTGATAGCTGATGTCTCCATAAACGCCAAAATATTTCCAATTAGTAATTTGAGAGTTTGTTAAATCTATAAAAATGTTTGAACGGATTTTTGTTGAATCAGCTATTAAGCTGCCATCTTTCGTATTTATTGATCCTGATTCAAAGGTAATTTTGTATGATTTAGTAGGGGTAGTCGTAGTGTAAATTGCTCCTCCTGTAGCAAATAAAGACACAGCATCCCCGGTTAGGTCTAAGAACTCGATATTATCGATAGAAATAAAACGTGTATTTGTACCTTCGCCTTTGTTTGAATTAACTACATTTGGAAACAAAATGCCCATTCCCCACTCGTGGGTGGCTGCTTGCCCTGGCGTTGTGTAATCATGGTTATATCTGTCACCTTGGATGATTCCATTTGTAACTCTGGAAAACATTTGGTTTTGTTTGAATGAGATTACAGAATAGGATGCCAGCCCGTTGTTCCGGATTCTTAAGGTAGATCCACCCAAATTCAGAGTCATAAAACTCTGTGGCTGAATGGGGATCGTTTCATCAATTAGATAGACTCCCCTAGGAAACACAAACTCCGTATAACCTTGTTGACTTGCCCAAACAATTGCATTATTGATGCCGTTAGAGTTGTTTGTAGATAATGTTTTGTCTCCAAAATTACTAACAGTATTGGAAACGCCCCAACGGTCCAATTCCAGTACATATGAACTTTGACTAATTTGAGGACTCATTAATATGCCCCCCTGCTTTTAACTCTATATTTTAATGATAATTCTTTGACTTTATTTTCGGTAAACTGAATGTTTAGCCCTTTGTGTTCAAGGTAAATAAACATTCGTTATCACCTCCAAATTGATAAAAGTATGCATATGAAATTATATTCAAATAAGGTTGAAATGATTGGACTAATTTCATCAGGAACCCTAATTTTAATAATGAATAAATTGATGAAGGTACCTAATATTGGTAAAATAAATTTAAATTTTACAAGAGTAGGGAGGAATTAAGATTGATGAAAATCGCCTTTATCTCAGATATCCACGGTAATGCAGTAGCTTTAGAAGCAGTTCTTAATGATATAAAGAAAAGAGACCTAGATAAGGTTTTCGTCCTTGGCGATATTTGCTATCGTGGACCAGAGCCCAAACGTTCGCTTGATTTGGTGAGATCGTTAAATACTAAAGTGATAAAAGGTAATGCTGATGAATGGGTTATTCGAGGTATTATGGATGGCGAAGTTCCTGAAAGTGTGAGCAAAATGATGAGTAAGGAGCGTGACTGGATTTTCTCACATTTAGATGATACTGATATTACCTATTTACAGGAGTTACCTTCAGAATTGAATTTGAAAATTGAAAATGTAAAAATTCATGCCTATCATGCTACTCCTAATAGTTTATTTGAAGTGGTCCTTCCTAATGAGAGTGATGAAAATGTAAAAGGAAAAATGATGACAGAAGATGCTGATCTTTATGTCTATGCACATATTCATAAACCATTTATAAGGTATATTGATGGAAAATGTATAATAAATATTGGAAGTGTTGGGCTTCCTTTTGACGGATTAACAATGGCTTCCTATGCCTTGATTGAGATAGAATCATCCTTTTATCAAGCATCCATTGTGCGTGTTAAATATGATCTAGATAAGGTAATTGAACAGTTTAGTGTGTCAGATTATCCGAATAAAGAGAAGATGATAAAGGTCATACTTGAGGCGAAGATATAAAGTAGTGGGGCATGAATTATTTGTCCTTTCTTTAATTGCTAGTGGGTATTTTGTCGAATAGTTGTTCTTTAAAAAGCACGACTTTTGACTTATAATTATTTAATAAAGAACGTTCTTTTAAGATTACCATTTTGATTAAGTGAATATTAAAGATGAAGGGGAGTAAACAATGCCAACTGCAATTAATTATTCTAAACCAAAGATTCTAAGCCACCAACCGTTACGTTTCGAAACTGCTCAAAGCTGGAACCCAGGGAAAGGGAATCATGACCATCCTGGTACAGGGAATGACGGTGTCAAATTCCCGGTTGAAACGAATCCTAATCCACAGCCGTGTGGGGCGGGGCAACCTGGAAATGGCAATAAAAATGGAAACGGTAATGGTAATGGAAACATTGGCCAAGGACAATGTAATCCTAAAGTAAACTAAAATACAAAAGTAAATGTTTGAAGAGGACAAGTATAGGATTTGTCCTCCTCACTCATTTTAACGAATATATTAATGGGAGATTTATATGAAAACCATTTATACTAAAATCGGTGACTTTCTCATCCAAATAAATTTCGAGTCAAACCAACTTGGCCGTTTTTTTGAAAAGAATTTCAATATACATGAATTAGAGACAGTGCAAAAAACAGATCTAGAAATTAATATAAAAGATGGCTATGGTGTACCTTTTCAAGATTATCATGTAGATATTTCTAAGAGAGACAATCATATTATTTTTCAAAGGGCAGACTATTCAATCAAAGTAGAGGATCAGTATCGTTCTGCAACTATTTCAGTTTATAATCAACTAGCTTTAAAACATGCGTTAACCAATTTATTTAGTTCTTTCATTGTGCATCACAATTGGGGGTTATTAATTCATTCCTCTTGTGTCATTGAAAATGAAGGGGCGCATATTTTTGCAGGACAATCAGGTGCTGGTAAGTCGACAGCTGCTAAACTTTCATTTCCAAGAGAGCTGCTTTCAGATGAGGCGACGCTTGTGAAGATAACCTCTGAAGGAGGTATAGTATATAATTCACCTTTTCGAAGTGAAATAGAAGCGAAACCAGTTGATCAGGTTGAGAAGTTAAAAAGCATCCAAATTTTACATCAGGCCCTGGAGAATAGTCGTATGTTGATTCCAAAGTCTGACGCTTTCCTTCAATTAATGGATAAGGTGTTTTATTGGCCGCATAGTAAGGAAGAACTGAAAACCATCAGTGATTTGTTACTTCTCCTTGTTAAAAACACACCAGTTTATGAACTTCATTTTGTAAAAGACAATTCATTTTGGAAACTAATTTCTTAAATTTATAGAGATTGAACGATATTTTTTTTGGTTTTGGTGTTCAAAATAACGAACATCAATGTATTTATATTAAACACTTATACTTTGAAGGTAGATAGGGGCTGATGTTAATGAGCACACAATATATTCAAAAAATAGATTGTGAAGTGACAGAGCTGGATGGAGAATGGATCTTATTAAATTCCAATCAGTTTACCATCACGAAATTAAATCATCTGGGCGGTTTTTGCTGGTCACTTTTAAAGGAGATTCAAACAGTAGAGTCGCTAACGAATGCTGTGTTAGCAAAGTTTGCACCCACACAAAGTGAGAATCAAGTAAAACAGGACATTGAAGATTATTTAGACAATCTCATTCAATGTGGGCTGATTGAACATGTTGGTTGACCACTCAACCCTTTATCTGTTAAAAACGAGTATCACGAGGGATGGTTGGCTGGAATTACCGGCTATTGGTAATAGTATGTTTCCTTTTATCCGGCAAGGAGATCTTTGTCGGTTCTCTCTTTGTGACCTTTCTACCATTAAAAAGGGAGATGTCCTTTTATTCTACTCACAAACTGGTCGATTGATTGCTCATCGTTTTGTCAGAAAAGAACATAATCTGTATGTATTAAAAGGGGATACCAATTTAGGGTTTGACCAGCCAATTGAGGCAGATCGAATTCTTGGTAAGCTTGCTCAGGTGAAGAAACAGCATGTCCGATTGTCCTCGAATCATCTTGTATTACGAATATGGAGTAAAACAATCCTAGCATTTCCTATACTATCAGCCATTTTGCGGCAATTTCTAAATAAAAAGACGAGATTTCAATTTTAGATAATGATGGAGTGTCCAAACCATGAAGAACCAGATTGATTCACTCATGAAACAGTATTTCTCACTAAAGGATATGCGCAAGGCGTTTTCTTTTGTGCTGCCGTTTATTTTAAAAAGATGGAAGGCCTATGTCTTAATTCTTCTATTATTAGGGGTAGATATTTATTTAACGATTGCGTTTGCAAAGTTTTATGGTGAGCTTACCGATGCCGCGATTCATGGTGGATATAAGCAAGTGTTATCATTCATTCCATATGGAGTATTATTGATTTTCATAAGCATTGTTTCAAATGTTTCCTATACGTACTGCAATATGATCGCTACTAATGGGGTCAAAATGGAGCTGAAAAATCACTTTTTTAACCATGTATTAAGGCTGCCTGCTGGCCAAATATCCAATTATCGGTCAGGTGAATTGATGTCACATTTTTCCAATGACATTCATGGAGTTGACGGGATAATCGGAAGTAGTTTAATAAGTCTTATTAGACTGCCAATTATTTATGTAGTTGTATTTATTTACCTTGTCAATATTAATTTTACTTTATGCCTGGTTAGTTTAATCGTAGCTCCAATAGCAGCCCTTTCCGGCCTGGTATTTGGGTTATTGCTGCGGAAAAATGGCAGATTGATTCATAAGCTGATTGGAGAGATAAACAGCCATCTAAGTGAAACTTTTCATGGGTTTAACGTCATTCGTTCCTTTACTTTAGAAAAACTTCAATATAAAAGATATGAAAAGCAAAATAGGGAGTTATATCAATTAGAATTAGAAAATGCAAAGCTGCAAAACTGGTATTATACAGGGGAAAGAATTGTTGGCTATATTACGTTTATTATTAATCTAACGGTTGGGGCACTATTTGTATCAAATGGACAATTAACGGTTGGGGCATTGTTAACCTTTCTTAATTTGGTGAACCATTTATTTTATCCCATAACCGGTATGGCTAACGTTTGGGCAGGCTTCCAACGGTCTGTCGCTGCTCTTGAAAGAGTATTAAATGTGTTTGAAAAACCAGCAGATGTATCAGAACTGCCTTCATTCACTGATTCAAGAGATCTCACTGGTACCATTGAATTTAACAACGTTACTTTTGGTTATTTGAAAAATAAACATGTATTTGAGGACTTTAATCTGGAAATTCCTAATGGAAAAGTGGTGGCCTTGGTTGGACCAAGCGGAGCCGGTAAAAGTACCATCTTTAATCTTTTGCAAGGATTTTACAAGCCGCAAGCGGGGGATATACGAATTGATGGAAAGTCCATTAGGGATTTAACGGCATCCCAATTAAGAAGCGCGATCGCTCTAGTCCCGCAGGAATCATTTTTATTCTCCGGAACGGTGAAGGAGAATTTAATGATTGCTCGGCCGAATATTACTGAAAAAGAGATGGTCGAGGCTTCCATTAAAGGTGAGTTGCATGATTTTGTGCTGTCACTTCCAAATGGATATGACACCGAAATTGGCGAAAATGGAGTAAAGCTGTCTGGTGGTCAGAAACAACGGGTCGCGATTGCCCGGGCAATTCTTAAGGACGCTCCTATTCTATTACTGGATGAGGCGACCTCTGCTTTAGATGGAGAAACCGAATTTTATGTAAAAGAGGCTCTGGATGAATTGATGAAGGGCCGGACGACAATCGTGATCGCCCACCGTTTAACGACAATTCAACATGCTGACATGATCATGGTAGTGGATGATGGAAGAATTGTGCAGCAAGGAACACATGAGGAGTTAATGAGACTACCAGGTCTTTATCGCAACTTAAATGAAACGAGCTTCCATTCTAAAAAGCCGTTATCCTTGGTGAAGGAGGGATGAGGATGTGTCTTGAATTAGTGAGTATTCTCTATGATTCTAATAAACTTCTCCCTCGTGAGGCTTCATTTTATCAAAATGCTATTCAGGCTATTGAGGAAGATGGGACCTCTTCACAGTTTTATTTTTTGCTGAAACAACAGGGAAGGCTTGACCAGACACCTGCTTTTTTCCAACAGTTTTTAAAACAACAATATGAGCAAAGTTTGTTTCTAAACCTATTTATAAAACAGCAAACAGAGCAACTGTTAAAATGCTTTGAGAGTCAAGAAATTGCTGTAATTCCGTTAAAAGGGGTTTATTTTGCAGAAAAATACTTTGGGCATACCGGGGCCCGTGCTACTTCTGATATCGATCTGCTGATCAAACAAAGTGATGTTAACAAAGCAATTCAGTTAATAAATTCACTGGGTTTTTATGTGGAGGAGGAGCAGATCCCTGGTCATTTTCATTGCAGTTTTAGTAAGCCGTTGCCGAATTCTACGATTCCTTTGGTGGTTGAATTGCATTGGAGTTTGGTTAAAGAGCAAACATCTAGATTTTCAATTGAGGAGATCTGGCAGCAGGCAACTCACATTGGCCAGTCCAATTATATCCATGAGATGTCACCCAACCATACCTTTTATACGATTTGTCTCCATGGTTGGCGACATAACATGAATTCAATGAAGTATTTTTTTGATATCCTTCAAGTAATTCAGCATGACCATCAAGAACTGGATCTTGTTGAGATATTTCAGTTGGCGCAATCACATGAAACCTTTAAACGAATGCATCGTACCTTATCAATAGTGTATCTGCAGTTTCCATTTTTAGAGATTATGATGAAATATCCCTTGAAAAAGAGACGGACCTTATGGGCATATCGTCCTGTAAAGGGATTTAAGATGTATTTGGACTTTTTGGATTATCAATTTTTAAGTTATGACAAAGTTAAACATAGTGTGATCGAGCTTGGTAACTGGCTGTGGCCTTCTAAATATGAAATGTCCAATGAGTTGGATCTTCATGCACAAGGGGCATCTGAAGGGAAAATGCTGTTAACTTTATATAAAAAGAGAATATCGGGGATTTTTAATAGGGTGTCTAAAAGTTTATAAGACACCCTTTATGTTGTTAACTGGAATACCGTAATCTCCGGTCTGCAAAAAAAGCGGATTGGCAGGTTCGTGGTACCGATGCCACGATTAACATACAGAGGTATTTTTGTTTCCCCGATATGGTATAGCCCATCTACATAGTGAATGGCCATTTTTTGTCTAATAAGTGGGCCGTAGAAAGGTAGTCTAACTTGTCCTCCGTGAGAATGGCCTGAAAACTGGGCCTTGATAGGGTATTTAGCGATTTGACTGGCAATGTCAGGTTCATGGGCAAGGAATAAAACACAATCTTGCTCGGACAAGCCTTCCACTGCCTTTCGGATATTCGGAAAACCATACATTACATCATCAATGCCTGCAATATATAGGCGATCCTGATTAACTTTGATGACATCATGTTTATTTTCTAGGACGCTGAATTCTGCGTTCTGTAATACTTGGATTATACGGTTCTTGATTGACATATCATGATTACCAATCACAGCCCATTTTCCGTGCGCTGCCTTTAACTCTTGAAGGTAGGAAATGTATCGTTCAGGCACCATATTTCCCGCCTGAATTAAATCCCCAGTAAAGAAAATCAGATCCGGTTTTAATCGGTTGATTTTCTTAATTACTGGTTTAAAATCCTCAATATCATAATAAAACCCCAAATGAGTGTCGCTAAATTGAACAATTCTCCACCCATCGAAAGCCTTTGGCAAATTCTTTACCTTCAATTGAATTTCCTTGATCTGATACCAAAAACGTTCAGCCTTAAACGAGTAAGCACCAGTAAGGGCGCTTGCGGCTAGCAAACCAATCGACCATTTCCCGGATTTTTTTAGAAAAGATCGGCGGTTCAACTTTTCTGTATTACGTTGCAGGTCATTCATTGGAGACTCCTTTTTCATAACAGAATGTTCCTTATAAAGAACATTATAGAATAATCGGTAAGGTTTCACAAATATGGACCGGTTTTAATCGTTCTTAGTTTACAGGGGTGGCTCCAATAGCACATTTTCATCACTATAAAAACGGACAGATAGAGAGTTTCTATCAGCCCTATCTCATTAGAAAAACAAATAGATGGTTAGTTAAAAAGAGTGCCCAAATTCCAAATTGGACACCCTCCCAAATTCCTTATGAGTTTAAACAAAACACCGTAATCTCCGGCCGACAAAATAATCTTAATGGTAATCCAGTGGTCCCGATCCCCCGATTCACATATAAAGGCATTTTATTTTCCCCAACATAATAAAGCCCTTCCGAATACTTATTTGACATATTATGTTTGGTAAGTGGACCTAGATAGGGAAGCCGCACCTGTCCGCCATGGGAATGGCCGGAGAATTGGGCACTAATGGGATAACTGCTGCTGAAGATGGCAAAGTCAGGCTCATGTGCCAACAGGAATATACAATCATCTTCAGAAAGTCCCTCAAGTGCTCTATCGAGATTTGGATACCCGCGTACCACATCATCAATGCCCGCGATATAAAGCTGTTCATGGCCTGCTTCAACTACACCAAAATCATTATTTAATACAGTAAACTGTGAGTCTTCCAACAATTGAGTCACACGATATTTATGGTGAATATCATGGTTCCCCAGAACAGCCCATTTTCCTCCTCGTCCTGACTTCAACTCTTGAAGGATAGAAAAATAGCGTTCGGGTGTTTTCGTTCGGATGTCAATCAGATCTCCAGTGAAGAAGAGGATATCTGGCTGCAAGTTATTAATCATCTTAACCAATGGTTTGAAATCTTCGACGCCAAAAAAATATCCCAAATGGGTATCGCTAAATTGGACAATTCGCCAACCCTCGAACGCCGAGGGAAGGTTCTTTATCTGCAAAGAAATCTCTTTTATTTCGTACTTAAACCGTTCCACTTTGTATGAATAGGCACCAACGAGTGCACCGGCAGCAAGTAAGCCCATTGCCCATTTATCTGAATTTTTTATAATCTGATCGGTTATCCGTTGTATGTGACTCATATAGGGCTCCTTATAAACAGAAATTTTCTCTCTAATGGGAAAGGCGGGTTTCCCACAAATCTATAATATCCTACTGCTTTTAGTCAAATTATATTCACCTATTTTCATATTCGCTGAAGTGAATGTTTGGTATGATGAAAATTGGAGAGACATGTTAACAATGGGAGGATTGAGAATGAAAGTTGCTGTAGAAGAGGTTGGTCAAGTTAATCAAAAAAACGTCCATTCATACACATTACTGAACGATAATGGGATCGAAATCCGCTGTCTCGATTACGGCTGCCACATCACGAAAATCTTTGTTCCTGACCGCGATGGTAATAAGGAAAATATTGTCCTGGGTTATGAAACGCTTGAAGACTATGTTTCTGATAACAGTTTCTTTGGCTGCGTTGTTGGTCGTGTCGCCGGCCGCATTAAAGGCGGTACGTTTGAAATCGATGGGAAGACCTATCCTTTGGCGAAAAACGAAAATAATAACCACATTCACGGGGGAGTAAAGGGGTTTAACCGGGTGGTTTGGGATGCAGATCCATTCGATACGGAGCAAGAAGTAGGTGTTCGTTTTTCCTATTTAAGCCCAAATGGAGAAGAAGGCTATCCAGGAAATATAAACATTAAGGTGACCTACACCTTAAATAACAAAAATGAATTAAACATTCATTATTCCGCCACCTCAGATGAAAAAACAGTATTGAATATGACAAATCATTCCTATTTTAATTTAAGCGGGAATGTAAAACGAGATATCTGTGATCATACTCTTACTGTAAAAAGTGATCAATACCTGCCATTAAATGAGGAACTTCTACCGACTGGTGAACTCGCTTCTGTCAATGGTACACCATTTGATTTTACCAGTGAGAAATTCATTCGTACGGGGATGGAAGCTGATCATCCGCAGAACATACTGGCGGGTAAAGGCTATGACCACCCGTTTGTTTTACATACACATCATAATGAGGAGATTATTCTTAAAGACCAGGAAAGTGGTAGATTTTTAACAATAGAAACGGATGAGCCTGCCGTCGTAATATATTCAGGAAATCAAATTAGCTCAGAAGGGAAAATTCTAGGGGTTCCTTCCCGCAAATATTTGGGGATTTGTTTTGAGACACAAGGACTTCCGGATGCCATTCATCATCCACATTTCCCGCAATGGATTATCGAGCGGAATCAAGAATACCATTCCTCAACAACATATAGATTTGGGACATTTGACAAAAATATTCAAAAAAGAGGATAAGCACATTTGCTTATCCTCTTTATCTCTACACATTCAAAAACTTCACACAAACCGGATAGGGCACGACGATATCAGAATCAATTAAGGTAAGTCGTCCTGATTCAGCATCCCGGGCATAAAGCACAAGATTGCTGGATTCCTGATTCGATCCTACGATGAATTTTTCAGAAGGATCTAACGCGAAATCCCTTGGCCAATCCCCTTCAGAGGAAGTTTGCTCCACAAAAGTAAGCTCACCAGTGTCCCCCTTCACACTAAAAACTGAGATGCTGTTGTGTCCACGATTTCCTGCATAAACATATCGACCGTCAGAAGAAATATGAATCGCGCTGCCTTGGTTATTTTCTTTGAAATCTTCGGGAAGCGTAGATATGTATTGCTTTTCGGAAAAATGACCATTTTCTGGATGGTAGGTTAATACGATCACTTCTGAGCTGAATTCCGTCATGATATACGCGTATTTTCCATTAGGATGGAACGTGATATGGCGTGGGCCGCTACCTGCTTTTAATGGTAATAGGTTTACTTTTGTCATAGTACCATCTTCCGCTACCTTATAGGTAACAAGAGCATCAATTCCTAACTCGACAGCTACTACATACTTTTCATCCGGTGTCATTCCGGCAAAGTGAGTGTGGGCTTTGTCTTGTCGTGGATCTGGTCCTCGGCCTTCATGCTTGATAACCGAAACTGCCGGTGAAACGGAGCCATCTTCTTTAAGAACATAAGATTCAATCGTTCCTTTGTGATAATTTGCTGAAAAGGCAAAATGACTTTTACTATCAACACTCACGTAGCATGGTGATGCTCCATCGAGCACTTCCTTATTAATCGGAGTTAATTTGCCACCTTCCGTAATAGAAAAAGAAGCAACCCCGCCGTTTGAGCCTTCCTTAGCAACAGAGTATAAGAAGCGATTATCCTTACTGATATTCAAATAGGTAGGGTTTTCTAATTCAGCGGCAACCTGAACGTTTTCAATTTTTCCTTCAGGATTTAAATGGAAAGAGTAGATGCCCTTGCTGTCGCCTTTCGTGTATGTACCAATATAACCAATATAGTTTTTAGTCATGTTTGGGCTCCTTATTGTGAATTTCTAAACATTATTATACTATTCCTACTTTATTTTTATTAATAATGTGCTCACTAAAAAGAATGGTGAATTTGTTGTAGCTAAATTTTATGCTAGCATATAAAATTAATAGTAATTGGTAAAGTCGGAAGTGAGGATTGATCATGTTAAATGGGCGGCAAACTGTGATCATACGTGAATTAATGAAAGCGGACTCTCCTGTTACAAGCGATTATTTGGCCAAAGTGTTAGACGTAACTTCCAGGACCGTTCGCAATGATATTAAAGAACTAGAAGCGAATGTTAAAGAAATTGGAGCGTCCATTAAATCAATACGGGGAACAGGATATCAATTATTTATCCACGATGAGCAATTGTTTCGCCATTTTCTCCAAGATATCGTTGGTCATGATCAGGATCACTCTGGAAAGATTCCGACATTGCCCGAAGAACGTGTTCATTATATCGTGAAGCGGCTACTTTTAACTGAATATATTAAATTAGATGATTTAGCAGAGGAATTATACATTAGCAGGTCCACTTTACAAAATGACTTTAAAGAAGCCAAAGAAATTTTCAAACGGTACGGAATTAAGGTGGAGAAGCGGCCTAATTTTGGGTTGAGATTGATAGGTTCAGAATTCAAATTGCGCCTATGTATTGCTGATTATGCTTTTGCGGATATTGAGTCTGAATTTGATATGATCCTTAAGGATAATCCAGTTTTTGCTGGTGTTGATTTAAACGGTATAAAGTCAATCATCTTAACTCATATTGGAAATCACCAAATCGTCCTATCTGATATAGGCTTAACTAACCTCATCATTCATATTGCCATTGCCTATAACCGAATTAAAAGTGAAAAATATGTCACCTTATATAACAATGAATTGGCAGACTTAAAGACTACCGAGCAATATGAGGTTGCCAAAGAAATTGTCCATGATCTTGAAATAGAACTACATATCCGTTTTCCAGAGCAGGAGATTGCTTATATCACCATCCACTTGCTGGGAACGAAAATGATTACAGCCCTTCATTTGAATGATCAAGAGGTCCAGAGCTTCATCGAAGAGCAGATTTATGATGTCGCAAAGGTTGTCTTAGAAACGATTGATCAGGAGCTTCATTTAAACATAAAGGACGATCAGGAACTTTTTCTGTCGATCTGCCTCCACTTAAAACCGGCGATTCATCGAACCCAATATGGGATTAACTTGCCAAATCCGTTACTAGAGGAAATCAAAACGAATTATCCTGCAGCATTTCAGGCATCTGTGATCGCAGGAATGGTGTTAAAAAAACTGCTTGATATAGAAATTAATGAAAATGAAATGGGCTATTTGGCGCTCCATTTAGGGGCTGCTATTGAAAATAGAAAGAATATGGACCAGCCAAAGAAATGTATGATTGTTTGTGCATCTGGAGTGGGGAGTGCCAGACTTCTTGCTACTAAAATTGAGGCAAAATTCGGTTCAAGAATTGAAATTGTGGGTACCACAGAATTCTATAAGATCAATCAAATTCCGTTAAACAACATAGACTTCCTCATCAGTACCATCCCTATTCCGATGCAGTTACCAGTGCCAGTGATTCATGTAAAAACCATTCTCGGCGGTGGCGACTTTGAAAAAATTGAACAGTACCTAGGCATTGAGGTCAATCAAAAAGGGAACTATATTCGCAAAGAATTAGTTTTTCTGCGTCAGCATTTGGAAACAAGAGAAGATGTCTTACATTTTGTGGTCAAGCAGCTAAAAAAATTGGGTCTTGTAAATGATCTATTTCTCAAAAGTGTTTTAGAGAGAGAAGAATTGTCGCCAACAAGTTATGGGAACTTTGTCGCGATTCCTCACCCTCTTACCCCGCAGACTGATTCTACCTTTTGGGCCATTTGCACCCTGCAAAAGCCAATTGACTGGGGCGGAAAAAGAGTGCAGTTTATCTGCCTATTAAGTGTTGAAAAGAATAGCTCAGGTGATTTGCAAAAGATGTATGACCTATTAATCAATATCATTGATAACGGCCAAGTGGTTCAGCAATTGTTAAAATGTAAAACATACCAAGAGTTTGCGCCTGTTTTTCAAAAAAATAATGAAATGGTGAATTAGAACGATGAATATTTTATTATGCTGTTCCGTTGCGATGTCTACGAGTTTATTAGTATCAAAAATGAAAAAAAGCGCTAGCGAAAGAAGCATTGAATGTCATATTTGGGCCGTGCCCATAGATGTGGTAAAAAGGGAAATCTGTACTGCAGATGTCCTGCTGCTAGGACCACAAGTTAGGTATATGCTGCCTGATTTTAAAGAACTTTGTGATAAAAAAGGGATTCCTGTTGATGTGATTGATATTGTGCATTATGGCATTTTTAATGGGAAGGAAGTACTTGATTCTGCCATTAAATTAATAGAGTCGTCTAAAAGAGGGTGAACAAAGTCGTTCAGCTTCTTTTTTTATCGGAATAAATGTAAGCGTTTCCTATTGTCAGTCTATTTTGAACAACCATTTCCGTTGCGTAACGGAAAAAGGTTATGTGTAAATGTAAGCGCTTTTCTAATAGAATAAAGACATCAAGAGAGGAAGCACAAAGTACTACAAACGGTAGTACAAAAATCCCGAAATTATCTCATATCTTTTAGTTTGCAAACTTCTCTTGAACATCACGATTAAACATCAATTAAAACACTTTAGGAGGGTTTTTAATGAATATCTTATTATGTTGTGCAGCAGGAATGTCTACAAGTCTATTGGTAACTAAAATGGAAGCAGCAGCAAAAGACCAAGGGATCGAAGCTAAAATTTGGGCTGAAAGTGCGGATGCAGTAAAAAGCCATATCGACAACGCTGATGTGTTATTGCTTGGACCACAAGTTCGCTACTTACTTCCACAAATGAAAAAACTTGGTGAGGAAAAAGGTATTCCAGTTGATGCCATCAATCCAGTACACTACGGAATGTGTAATGGTGCGGAAGTGTTAAAAACGGCTCTTGCTTTAATTAAAAAATAAGGAGGGACTTACATGAATAAATTCCTGAGTTTTTTAGAGAAGTACTTTATGCCAGTTGCCGGTAAATTAGCCGCGCAAAGACATTTGCAAGCGCTTCGTGACGGTATCATTCTTGCAATGCCAATGATCATCATCGGTTCATTCTTCCTGATTTTAGGTTTCTTGCCATTCCCGCACTACTCTGAATTTATGGCTGGTATTTTTGGAGACCAATGGTTGACGAAATTATTATACGCCAATGATGCAACTTTCGGAATGATGGGTCTCATCGCAGCTTTTGGTATTGCATATCGTTTAGCTGAAAAGTATAACTTGGATGGTGTTACAGCAGGGGTTATCTCCCTATGTGCATTCTTGGTTGCCACTCCATTCCATGTGCCATTCACTCCAGAAGGAGCAAAAACAGCTGTTGAAGTGGGCGGTGCCATCCCAGTAGCTTATATGGGAAGTAAAGGTTTGTTCGTTGCCATCTTAATTGGTTTATTCTCTACTGAAGTTTATAATTTTATTGTTAAGAAAAATATTGTCATTAAAATGCCTGATGGGGTTCCACCGGCTGTCAGCAAATCCTTCGTTGCTTTAATTCCAGGTTTTATTGTGATCACAATTATTTGGCTTATCCGTTTAGTTATTGAGTATTTTGGAATTTCCAGCATTCACGATATCGTAGCACTTGTATTAGGCAAGCCGCTGGGTTTATTGGGCGGAACATTACCAGGTACGATTATCGCACTATTCTTGGTTCAATTACTTTGGTCTGCAGGTTTGCACGGTATGAACATCGTTGGAGGCGTTATGTCGCCAATTTGGTTACAAGCTACTGCTGAAAACATGGAAGCGTTTAAATCAGGGCATGAATTACCACATATTATTACCCAGCAGTTTGTTGAAGTATTTGTAAACATGGGTGGTTCTGGTGCAACATTCGGACTTGTCATGATTATGTTAATGTGGTCTAAGAGTAAGCAAATGAAACAACTTGGTAAGCTAGCCTTACCTCCAGGCGTGTTCATGATCAACGAACCAATTACATTCGGTATGCCAATTGTAATGAACGCTTTAATGATTATTCCATTCATTTTAGCACCAATTGTAAACGCTATTACAACATATATCGGTATGGATTTAGGTTTAGTTGCAAAACCAGCGGGTATTGCCATCCCTTGGACAACACCTCCAATCATCGGGGGTTACTTGGCAAGTGGCGGTCACATTTCCGGTGCTCTAATCCAAGTTTTCAACATCGTTCTTGACTTATTAATCTATCTTCCATTCTACAAAATGTGGGATAAGCAATTATACAATCAAGAAAAGAGCTTTGAATCAGATCAAAAAGCCATTTAATTTTACAGAACTATTTACGCCAAAAGCCCCACTATTGATTAGTGGGGTTTAGGCAACACAGGAGGATATTATAATGGAAAACCTAGAATCGATTATCTTTCAAATTATTTTACACGGGGGAAATGGCAAAAGCAGCTCCATGGAAGCTATCTATGCGGCCAAAGAAGGAGATTTTAAAACAGCACGTGAAAAATTACAGGAAGCTGTTGATGCTCTAAATGAAGCTCATCATATCCAAACCTCTTTAATTCAAGGTGAAGTAAGGGGTGAAAAAACAGAAGTATCACTGCTTATGGTTCATGCTCAGGATCACCTCATGAATGCGATCACTATTAAGGATATGGCTACAGAATTTGTTGATCTTTATGAGACAGTAAAGCAAAGCGGAGGTGTCAAAGCATGACGAAAGGAATCAAAATCGTCACTATTGGCGGAGGGTCCAGCTATACTCCTGAATTGGTAGAAGGTTTTATTAAACGCTATGAAGAACTACCTATTCGTGAACTTTGGCTGGTAGATATTCCTGCCGGAGAAGAAAAGCTGAACATTGTAGGCGCTTTAGCCAAGCGTATGGTTGAAAAAGCGGGTCTTCCAATTGAGGTTCATTTAACATTAGACCGTCGTGAAGCATTAAAAGGTGCAGACTTTGTTACTACCCAATTTCGTGTAGGGCTATTGGATGCACGTGCAAAAGACGAACGTATCCCGCTGAAATATAATGTGATTGGTCAAGAAACAAACGGTCCAGGCGGATTGTTCAAAGGATTAAGAACAATTCCAGTCATTCTGGATATTTGCAAGGACATCGAAGAATTATGTCCTGACGCATGGCTCGTTAACTTTACCAATCCTGCCGGAATGGTGACAGAAGCCGTTTTACGTTACAGCAACATTAAAAAAGTTGTTGGATTATGTAACGTGCCAGTTGGAATTAAGATGGGCATTGCTCAAGCACTTGATGTTACATCAGATCGCATTCATGTAGATTTTGCCGGTCTTAACCATATGGTATATGGTTTGGACGTCTACCTAGATGGAGTTAGCATTCTAGATGAAGTAATTGGAAAATTAGCGAATCCGGATCATTCTATGACCATGAAAAATATTGCCGCTCTTGGCTGGGAACCGGATTTCCTTCGCGGTTTAAAAGCGATTCCTTGTCCATATCACCGCTATTACTACAAAACAAGCGAAATGCTTGAAGAAGAATTAGAAGCTGCCGCTACAAAAGGCACTCGTGCTGAGGTAGTAATGCAAGTTGAAAAAGAATTATTTGAACTTTACAAGGACCCTGAGTTAGCGATCAAGCCACCACAATTAGAGCAACGCGGCGGAGCATATTACAGCGATGCAGCCTGTAACTTGATTAATTCAATATACAACGACAAGCGTGATGTTCAGCCGGTTAACACAAGAAACAATGGTGCCATTGCGAGCATTCCGGACGACTCCGCTGTCGAAGTGAACTGCATTATTACAAAAGATGGTCCAAAGCCAATTTCTGTGGGTGACCTTCCTGTTGCGGTGAGAGGTCTGGTGCAACAGATTAAATCGTTTGAACGTGTTGCTGCAGAAGCAGCTGTTACCGGCGATTATCATACAGCATTATTAGCGATGACGATTAACCCATTGGTGCCATCTGATAAGATTGGCAAACAAATTTTAGACGAAATGCTTGAAGCTCACAAAGAATATCTTCCCCAATTTTTTCAGAAAGTAGAAATGTAACAATATAGTTCCGGTGAATTTCTCGCCGGAACTTCCTTATGATTGATGAGATTACATAGAAAAGGGAGAGTTGTTAATGATACATGATAAGCTATTTCTATTTCCGCAAAACTTTTTATGGGGTTCCGCATCTGCTGCCTATCAGGTAGAAGGTGCATGGGATGAAGATGGCAAAGGCCCATCGAACTGGGATCTATTTGTCCGTATTCCTGGAAAAACATTTAAAGGAACAACTGGTGATGTTGCTGTAGACCATTACCATCGCTATAAAGAGGATGTGCGTCTGATGGCCGAAATGGGATTGAAGGCATATCGTTTTTCAGTGGCTTGGACTCGAATTTTTCCTAAAGGCAAAGGGGAAGTAAACGAAAAGGGAATCCAGTTTTATAATGATTTAATCGATGAATTAGTTGCCAATAAAATTGAACCTATTTTAACGATCTACCATTGGGATCTTCCTCAAGCACTTCAGGATGAATATGGCGGCTGGGAATCCCGCCAAATCGTAGAGGATTTCACTAATTACGCGGTTACATTATACAAACATTTTGGCGACCGTGTTAAGTATTGGGTTAGTTTAAATGAGCAAAATATTTTTACAGGCTTAGGATACAGAATGGCCCTTCATCCGCCGGGATTGAAAGATGATAAGCTGTTCTACCAGGTTAACCATTATGCGAATTTGGCCAATGCCAGCGCGATTAAAGAGTTCCGTAAATATGTACCAGATGGAAAAATCGGACCGAGCTTTGCCTACTCTCCTGCATATGCTGCTTCTTCTAAGCCAGAAGATATCTTGGCTGCAGAGAATGCCGAGGAGATTAACAACCATTGGTGGATGGATGTCTACGCTTGGGGAGAATATCCGCAGGCGGCATGGAACTATTTACAAAGCAAGAATCTTGCCCCAATCGTTGAAAGTGGAGACTTGGCTTTATTAAAAGAAGGCAAGCCGGACTTCATGGGGGTTAACTACTATCAAACCACAACCTATGAAAAGAATCCGTTAATAGGCGGTGTAACAGAAGGGCACTTTAATACTACCGGGAAAAAAGGCACCTCAAAAGATACCGGGATCCCTGGAGTTTTTAAAACCATCAAAAATGAAAATCTTGAAAGAACCAATTGGGATTGGAACATTGACCCTACCGGATTGCGCATCGGACTGCGCCGCATCACAAATCGCTACAAATTACCAATTTTAATCAGTGAAAATGGCTTGGGTGAGTATGACAAAGTAGAAGATGGGGATATCATCAATGATGATTACCGTATTGATTACTTGAAATCACACTTAAAAGCGGTGCAGGAAGCGATATCTGACGGAGTTGACATGCTGGGATACTGCACTTGGTCGTTTACCGATTTATTAAGCTGGCTGAATGGCTTCCAAAAACGCTATGGCTTTGTCTATGTCAATCAGCATGAGGAAGGCGAGCATGACTTGCGCCGAATTAAGAAGAAAAGCTACCATTGGTATAAAGAAGTTATCGAAAAAAATGGTGACAATCTTTGATTGACAGTGAAACGCTTTCATAACTATGATTAAACAGGAGGTAATAAATA
Source organism: Bacillus sp. JJ1764 (assembly GCF_036962145.1). Lineage (NCBI taxonomy): Bacteria > Bacillati > Bacillota > Bacilli > Caryophanales > Bacillaceae > Bacillus > Bacillus sp. JJ1764. The sequence goes on from NZ_JBALNY010000101.1 coordinate 23,476, forward strand.
TGACACAAAAAACATTTACTGTAATCGACCAGGCTGGTATCCATGCCCGTCCTGCAACTGTTTTAGTTAGTACTGCATCAAAATTCAAATCTGAGGTATCTTTAACTTACAAGGAAAAGCAAGTTAACCTCAAATCTATTATGGGTGTTATGTCACTTGGTATTCCAAGTGGAGCACAAATCACGATCAACGCTCAAGGCGAAGACGGCGATGCATGTGTACAAGCACTTGAGGATGTATTGAAAAAAGAAGGATTAGCTAACTAATAATGATTCCCCCTCACAACGTTATATAACGGTTATGTGAGGGGGTTCATTTTTGTATCAATAGAAAGGGTGGAGACCATGACACAAAAGCAAATGATTTTCTTTGATATAGACGGCACCCTGCTTAATCATAATAAGGAATTACCTGAGTCCACTAAGATGGCAGTTAAAAAATTACAAGAACTTGGTCACGTGGTTGCCATTGCCACTGGAAGAGCCCCATTTATGTTTAAAGATTTAAGAGATGAACTTGGAATTCATACGTATGTTAGCTTTAATGGTTCTTACTGTGTTTATGAAGGTAAAACGGTCTATGTTGATCCGTTAGATCAAGAAGAGCTTCATTTGTTAACTCAATTTTCAGTCAGCAGAAAAAACCCCCTTATTTATGAACACCATGATCATATGTATAAAAACGTTGAATCCCATCTGTACATTGAAGAAGGAATCGGCTCGTTGAAAATTAACGAAATACCACTCTATGATCCTCATTTCTATCACAATAAAGAAGTCTATCAATCTTTACTTTTCTGTATGGAGGAGGAAGAGGAGCATTATCGCGACCAATTTAAGAAATTTGAATTTGTCAGATGGCATGAGTATTCCATGGATGTCCTTCCTGCCGGCGGTTCAAAAGCAAAAGGAATCGAGGCATTAATCAGCCATTTACATATCCCCATGGAACGAGTGTATGCCTTTGGCGATGGGCTGAACGATATTGAAATGCTTTCATTTGTAAAAAATAGTATTGCCATGGGTAACGCCGAAGAACAGGTGAAAGCTGTGGCCACATATGTGACCCATGATGTAGATCAGGATGGTATTTTGAAAGGATTGCAATTAGTCGGCCTATTGGAAGACGTATCAATTTAATAGTTGGGCTGTGTTAAAGAACAGTGTTGATTTTTTACA
>NZ_JBALNY010000101.1:24740-30523 GCF_036962145.1 Bacillus sp. JJ1764
GCGTAAATCAACAGACAAGTTTAACAGATCCATAGATGAAAACCAAAAACGTCCCACATTGGGATAGTTTTTTGGGGAAATGAATATTTTAAAGTAACAAGGATTCTGAAGTACAACTGTTAATATGAATCGATAATGGAGGAATTCTATATGCTAGGGGCAATTGAAGCAGGCGGAACAAAATTTGTTTGTGCAGTTGGAGACGAGTCAGGAAATATTGTTGAACTCATTCAAATTCCTACCACTGAACCAGAACAAACTATGGGTGAGGTTATTCAATTTTTTAAAAGATTTGATTTGGACGCTATTGGAATTGGATCCTTTGGACCTATTGATGTAAATCCTGAAAGCCCTACGTATGGTTATATTACCTCAACTCCAAAAATGGCATGGAGAAATTTCCCGTTTGTCCAGGCTATAAAAGAGTCATTTGCTGTACCGGTCGGTTTCAACACAGATGTCAATGCTGCTGCGTTAGGTGAAGCAACTCTTGGAGCTGCGAAAGGCTTGGATAGTTGTTTATATATTACGGTTGGTACTGGTATTGGTGCGGGAGCAATTGTTCAGGGGAAATTGCTTCAGGGGTTGTCCCATCCGGAAATGGGACATACCTTGGTACGACGCCACCCTATTGATTCATATGCAGGGAAGTGCCCATATCATCGGGACTGTCTAGAAGGGCTAGCAGCAGGTCCTGCGATTGAGGAACGTTGGGGCAAGAAGGCGAAAGATCTTGTCGATCAAGAACAAGTTTGGGATATGGAAGGGTATTATATTGCCCAAGCTCTTATGCAATATATTCTTATTTTGTCACCGAAAAAAATTATTCTTGGTGGCGGGGTTATGAATCAAAAGCAGGTATTCCCTTATATTTTCCAACATTTAAAAGAAATGATTAATAATTATATCTCCTTACCGGAGCTTTTCAGCTACATAGTTAGTCCTGGTTTAGAAAACAAGGCCGGTATCATCGGTTCTTTGCTATTGGCACATCAGGCACTTCAAGAAAAATAAACACATCATATGGAGGTAGTCACAAATGCAACCGTTATTTTTAATTCCCGTTTTTAAAGAAAGAATTTGGGGCGGGACCGCCTTACACCAAGAGTTTGGGTATGAAATACCAAGCGAAAATACAGGTGAATGCTGGGCCATTTCCGCACATCCGAATGGACCGTCTATCATTGCAAATGGTCCATTTTCTGGAATAACATTGGACAAGCTTTGGGAAGAACATCCTGAATTATTCGGAAATCCTAAGGAAGAGATCTTTCCATTACTAACGAAAATCCTTGATGCCAATATGGATTTGTCTGTACAGGTTCATCCAGATGATGCTTATGCAAAAGTAAATGAAAATGGTGAACTGGGGAAGACGGAATGCTGGTATATTATTGACTGCAAAGAAGGGGCAGAGATGATTTTTGGTCACACTGCTCAAACCAAAAAGGAATTTATTCACCAAATAGAAGACAGTAACTGGGATGGATTGCTTCGGAGGGTGAAAATTAAGCCGGGCGATTTCTTCTTCGTGCCTAGCGGGACCATCCATGCATTATGTGAAGGAACTCTGGTACTTGAGACACAGCAAAGCTCTGATACCACCTATCGTGTGTACGATTACAACCGCCAGGATGCTGAAGGGAATGTCCGTGAGCTTCATTTGGATAAAGCCATTGAAGTGACAACTGTTCCACATCAAGATACAAAAACGATGCCAAAAGTTAACAGTAAGGAACAGGTTACCATCACAACTTTTGTTGAATCCGAATTCTTTTCAGTGTATAAGTGGGATGTTAACGGGACCGCAACATTTTCCTATCCTGATCAGTATCTGTTGATAAGTGTAATAAGTGGAGAGGGAACGCTGTTTACAAATGGAGAAAAGTATCCTTTAAATAAAGGAGCAAATGCAATCATTCCTGTTGGAGTGAAAGAATTTGATATTCAAGGTGAATGTGAGATTATTGTTTCTCATCGATAAGGAATAAATGAAAAGAACAGGAAGAGTTTATGCTCAACCTGTTTTTTTAGATTGTCAAAATTCTTTATTTGAAGATTTTAAAATTATGTTATTCTATTTAGGGATGGAGATTAGTAGGTTTTACTAATCTCCATTTTAAATGATAAAGGGGAGTAGCTGGTATGATCAAAACGACATTTTCCACCGTAAAAGAAAGAGCGCTGTTTGTTTGGAAACTCCCTTCCTTTCCTGTTCTTTTTCTAATTAATTTTATTCTCGGCCTCGCATCATCCTTTTTTGCTCCATTTTCCTCGCTGTTCGGGATTGATGAAGTGGGGATGAGCAATGTGGGCTTTGGCGTGTTTATGACGATCACGGCCATAGGCGGGGTTACGATTAGCAGTTATATTGCCAAATTGTCGGATACAAAGGTAAGCAGAAGAAAGCTGATTATTCTAACATCGATTGCCGGGATGATTGGTTATTCGTTATATGCCTATTTTCGAAATTTTCTCGGGTTGGCATTGACTGGATTTTTCATCTTGGGCGTGACAGCCGCCGGTATTCCACAGCTTTGGGCCTATGCACGAGATGCTCTGAAGGAAGCAAACATCCCTAGTGAAGAAACACCTTTTATCATGAATATCTTTAGGATGTTCTTTGCTCTTTCATGGACTGTTGGACCTGCATTGGGTTCTGTTTTATTGCTTCATTTTGGCTTTAAAGGTCTATTTTTGTTTGTTGCCGCCGGTTACTTACTGGTGCTTTTGACCGTGATCTTTTTATTGAAGGATATAACCAGTGAGCAAAGAGTGGCCAAAGAATCCATCACCGTAACGAAGTACATGAAACAGCCGTATATTTTCGGATATTTGGCTGCTGCGTTTTTACTATCTGCTGCAACTTCTATTCATATGTTGAATGTTCCGCAGTTTGTTACAAAGGTTTTGCATGGGACAGAAGTGGATGTTGGAATTGTTTTTAGTGTTCCGCCCGTATTTGAAGTTCCTTTCATGATTATAGTCGGTGTGTTGGCAACCAAAATCGATAATGCGATCTTAATCAAAATTGGTTTTGCCATTGCAACAGTTTACTTTTTACTATTCAGTTTTGTAAGGGAACCATGGCAAATTTACCCGCTGCAGCTTCTGAGCGCCGCCCAGGTATCCATCACAGCAGGGATTGCCATTTCCTATTTCCAAGACTTCATCCCTGAGGCGCAAGGAACGGCAACAACCCTGTACATGAATACAACCTCCATTGGTTCAACATTAGGATACTTCCTATTTGGTTTGATTTCAGAAATGATCAATTATAATCAGGTCATTATCATTTATACGATTTTTGCCGGACTAGGGTTGTTGTTCCTAATCGTCTTCGGAAAACAAAAGCTGACGGCTAACCAATTGGAAAATCAACAAAGCATCAACTAAAGCCGTTTTTAAACGGCTTTTTTTGGCGGTTAGGAAAGGAATAACCTTCCTATCAGGCATAATGGCCAACTTCACCTCTTTCACCTGCTAAACGGCTCGTCAATCAGCGTGTTTTCTAATAGAGCAAGGTTTTAAGTTTTTAAGAGATTTTATGGTATAGTTATCCTTAATAGCCTGTCTAAAAAGGAGATTGATTATGGCAAATAAAAAGAAACAAGAGAATAAATCATCCAGGTTTGTGTTTTGGATGATTGGCTTAATTGCCGTCGGGGTTTTAGCGTTAATTTTTCTAGGCAATCTTTCTGGAAAAGAAGAAAAAGCCACAAAAAAAACTTCCATCGCCAAAATTGATTACAGCAATGAGCCCTTCCTAGGAGATGCTTCTGCGCCAGTGTCGATCATTGAATTCGGCGATTACAAATGCCCAATCTGTAAGGATTTTAATAAAAATACCATTCCACTTATTGAAAAAGAACTTGTGGATACTGGCAAGGCAAAGCTGTATTTTATGAATGATTCGTTCATCAATGTGGATTCAACTCGTTCAGCTCAATTTGCTGAGTCTGTCTATCAAGAACTCGGTAATGAGACATTCTGGAAATTCCATGACCTGCTCTATGAAAAACAGCCAGAAGACACGAAATATGAAAAAATGGATTACTTTACGAAATCATTTCTGATTGATACGCTGCGGGAAGTCGTCAGTGAGCCAGAAGTTGATAAGGTTTTAAAGAACTTTAATGATGAAAAGTCAAAGGCTGCCTGGCAAAAAGACATGGATTATGTGAAAAAATTGGGTGTAACCGGAACTCCAACCTTATTTGTAAATGGAAAAATGTTCAGCGGTAAAACCTTGGAAGATTTACAAGAGAAGGTTAACGAGGCGGCAAAGGGGAAATAACATGAACAAATCATTATTAATCTCTTGGATAGCTGCGGTAATCGCCACACTAGGTAGCTTATATTTTAGTGAAGTGATGCATTTTATCCCCTGCACCCTATGCTGGTATCAGCGTATTTTCATGTATCCACTTGCGATCATTTTAGGGATTGCCTTTTACCGCCAGGATCGCGGAATTGTTCGATACGTACTTCCATTATCCATGATTGGAATGGTGCTGTCGGGGTATCATACGCTGCTGCAGAAAATCCCAGCACTTCAGCAATTCGAAATGTGCACAACTGGGGTACCATGCTCGCGTGATTATATTAATTGGCTCGGATTTATCACCATACCGATGCTTGCGTTTACAGCTTTTACAATAATTACGGTGAGTTTGATTATTCTATCTCGTCAGCAAAAAGAAGAGCATTGATCGCTCTTCTTTTTACTTGTGCAATGTGAATTTCTGCTGGTATTTTCGGGCTAGGGCTGGGACATTACGTATATAGTTCTGCGTTTCAGATATATATAAATATCTAAGGTTTCGCACGTTTCCTGGACCGGCATTATAGGCAGCCAACGCCATTTCCAAATTGCCAAACCGATTAAGCTGTATCGCTAAATATTTTGTGCCTCCATCAATATTCTGAGCTGGATCATATGGATCAACCCCTAATCCATTGGCTGTCTTTGGCATTAATTGCATTAAACCAATCGCTCCGGCCGGACTATGTGATTCAGGATTGCCACCGGATTCCTGCTCAATCACTGCCGCAATCACCGCAGGGTCAATACCGTATTTATCTGAAGCAGCTTGGATTTCCTTCCCCCATCTTAATACTTTGTCGGATGAATCAAAATCAACCACGACTGCTTTTTCCTCATCAGTCTTAACAATTATAGGTTTTCCGTCCTCAGTCATAATACGGACCGTTAATACTTCTTTCAGTGCATGGAATCCGTCTGATAAGTTGTTTTTCATGATCTCCCAATCAGATAAGGCCACGGTTTGATCCGCTGCCTGATCGTCCGTTAATTCAATCCCATTAACAGAAACCAAATGATTAAATCTGCTTTTATTAGCTACTTCCNNCCATTTCTAGGGAATCCCATCTTCGAGGCTAGCAATTGAACCGTATTTTTAATATTAGTTTTAAAAATTAAATACTTTTCCTTTTTATACGCTTTTGTATCTGGTATATCGAGCTTCACTTGCGCCTGAAACGGCTCGGTATATTGGACACCAACAGGTTCCTGCCTGGACAGTTTGTCTATTACCCTGTTCTCCAAAGGTTCCCAATTGATTTTTCCAGCAATAAAGATTAAAACGGCCAAAATTCCAATAAAAATGGCTGTCCTTTTTATAAATATAAAGAAAAATTGCTTTAGTCGTTCGTGTTTCTTTATCAAGGCCACTTCCCCACCTATTTCGAAGTTACCTTCATTTTAACGTGGGCTAGTTTCTTGGAATTGCCTGAGTTATGGCGGTTTATTTACAATCATT
>NZ_JBALNY010000101.1:30555-32660 GCF_036962145.1 Bacillus sp. JJ1764
GATTGGCGAGCCTTTAGGGCGTTGACTAGGCGTAGTTGCACCTATGCCTGATAGGAAAGTTTATACTTTCCTATCGGCTAAAAAATCTCAAGTCGATAACTTGGGTTACAATCCTTGTTATTCAAGGTTTATGCCATTATAGCCTTTATAGACCATACGTCCCCATTCTTTATATAAATATATTGTTATTTATATTAAAGTACTTATTTTTGCAAACAATAATAATAGAAAAGATGGAGGTTGGAGACTGTTATGAAAGCATCAGATTTAATGGTAAAGTGCTTGGAAAACGAGGGTGTTGAATTTATATTTGGCATAATTGGAAGTGAAGTATTGGATTTGGCAGATTCTTTATCTTCTTCTGAAAAAATCCGCTATATCCCTGTTCGCCACGAGCAGGGGGCAGCCTTTATGGCAGATATTTACGGAAGATTAACGGGGAAGACAGGGGTATGTTTAGCTACTCTTGGTCCGGGAGCGGCAAATTTGTTAACGGGAATTGCCAGTGCTAACTTGGATCATTCTCCTGTGGTGGCTTTGGCCGGACAAAAAGGATTGGAGACCCATCATAAACAAGCCCATCAGTTCGTGGATATGGTGCGAGTCTTTGGACCAGCAACGAAATGGGCGATTCAAATCAAAGACGGGAATACGATTCCTGAAATTATCCGACAATCCTTTCGGAAGGCATATGAAGAAAAGCCAGGAGCAGTTTATGTTGAATTTCCGGAAAATATTGCAGCTGAAGCGGTGACAAGTCAGCCTCTTAGGGTATCGGACATCACAAATTGTGTGCCCAACGCTAGCTCGGTTAACACAGTTTTGCAATTGCTTCAGGAAAGTCAGCGACCTTTTATCATTGTTGGAAATCAAGTAATTCGACAGGATGCTGTTCAAGAGGTTCAAGAATTTGCAGCGAAATTGGGCTGTCCATTGGCGACGAGCTTTATGGCAAAAGGCATCTTACCAAAGGAGCACCCGCAAAATTACTATTGTTTTGGGTTTAAAGAGAAAGATTATGTCGTACGTGGATTTGAAGAAAGTGATTTACTGATTGCCATAGGTCTGGATCTAGTGGAAGCCGGGCCTTCTGCATGGAATCAGAAAAAGGTACCTGTCATCCACATTGGGGCATGTTGTGCTGAGGTGGATGACCATTATCAGGTTCGATCTGAATTGGTGGGAAATATAAAAGAGTCACTAAAGATGCTGGATTCCAAGGAAATAAGCGCCAAGCAATGGCAGCCTTCCGGAGATTTAAAAAAACGAATGGAAGAGTCCTATTCTATAGTAGAAAACCGGTCAAGCAGGTTTACGATTGAGGCCATTTTGCATGTGATTGAAAAAGTGCAAACCGAAGACACCCTGATTATTTCGGATGTCGGCTCCCATAAGGTGGCTATTGCCAGGACGTACCAGCCCATGCACGCTAAGCAGTTAATCATATCCAATGGCTTGGCCTCCATGGGTATTTCGATTCCAGGAGCAATCGGTGCCAAATTGGCAGCCCCCGAGAAAACGGTTATTGTGGTCACTGGGGACGGCGGCGCTTTAATGAATTTTGCCGAACTGGAGACAGCAAAGCGTCTCGGTCTGCCGTTTATTGTCATTGTCTTAAATGATTCAATGCTCAAGCTAGAAGTGGACCAGATGAAGCAGAAGTTTGGCGAAAGTTACGGCGTCACCTTTTCCAATCCTAATTTTGTCCAATTGGCTGAAAGCTTCGGAGTAAAAGGTGTGAAGCCACGTGATCTAAATGAGTTCGAGGCGATGCTTGTTTCTGCGAAGAAGGGAAATGAGTTTGTTTTGATGGAGGTTATGGTGGAGAATCGTGGACCATAACCCCTATATTCTGAGGAAGGAATAGAGTGCGGTCGTTATAGAAGAATGCATAACGACCGGGTATAGTGAAAAAGGGAGCAAGCAGTCGCTATGAGAGGTTCATAACGCCCGAGCAGCGTGAAAAAGGAAGCAAGCAGTCGTTATGAGGGGTTTATAACGACCGAGTAAAGTGAAAAAAGATGCTAGCAGTCGCTATGAGGGGCTCATAACGACCGTGTAAAGTGAAAAAGGAAGCTAGCAGTCGCTTTAAGAGGTTCATAACG
>NZ_JBALNY010000102.1:0-14029 GCF_036962145.1 Bacillus sp. JJ1764
CTGCAAAGATAGAACCTCCACCATCCATCGTTTTTTAAAGATACATCTGTCTTAGAAGGAAATGAATGCCATCCATTGGGATAAACAAACAAATATTTAATTCTTATATGGATACGGAAATAGAGCAATAATATGAGCAAAAGTAATCCAATAAAATTAATAACTCGGTCTAATTTTTTATTATTAATATACTTGCTGCTCATACCATATAATTTCAGCCCAAGAAAGCCTCCAACTGTATTTGTAAGTACATCTGTTATGTCTGTCGCTCCAATAGCGAAGATATATTGAATTAATTCAAAAGTAATACTTAAAACCAGTATAAAAGAAAACTTAGGTAAAAATTCAATTTTTTTGAAATTGACATTCAAAAGCAAGCCCAAAGGAATAAAGACAATGACATTTTCTATCATCTCTACGAAATGGTCTCCTGCGGCAAACGGAATCAAATTAAGACTCCTATGGTGATAATTAAACACTAACGAAATATTGTATACTAATTTGAATAAAATTAACCAGATTAGTATCACTAAATATAAAGCTAGCAATCCTCTAGATAATATTTTTTCCATATAATCTCCCTTAAATTTTTTTACCGAATTTTCCCAAGTGGGATTTTCGGATTATGAATAGGGTATATTTTTGATAAGCACATCGATTATAGTCTTCAAAAACATCATTGTTTCTACAATTAAACAAACACCTCATTAAATATGACCTACACATTAAAATTTGATAGTCGTAAGCTGTCATATGTTACCTTCATTTCAAATACAAATGATGTTAATAGAGATTCTTTAATATGTTGTTTAGTGCTTTCGTAACTACGTTCATCTATGAACAAGAACCAAGAAAGGTAATTATCAAGATATTTTGTAGCTACACCTTTAAAACGGTCAAGCCATTTCTTCATTCGAGAATGAAAGCTGTTCACATTTTGAATATCATTAACCCTTTAATAACGTACTTTCCATCATCTGACTTGATTCGGTATGCTCGAATCCCTTTCTCTTACATAGGTTTTGTAGGCTCTCCAAGCATCAGTTACAAGCACATTGTCAGATGACAGTATAGATCCAATGATTTAAGGGTTAATTTATTGATGTTTTTTAATAAATTGCTAAATGCCCTGTCCATCTTTACAATCTACCCCGAATACTTGTTCCTACATTGATTAAATAAAAGGAATCAGAAATTGGTTTAATTATCAACATTTATCTTTAACACAGCCAAATGGAATAAGCAACCTTTTCTTTACGTGTCTGACAGGTTTTTTTAATAAAAATGTTTCACAATCTTGTTCAAACTCTACGTGTCCTAATACTATATATTTCTTGACCATCTTTGATTTTCATTTCACAATGGATGCTTATCTTTATATTATAGTAACCGGCCCATTCAGATAAAAGGCTTTCTAAATATTTGATTACCTTTTCATCAGGAGTTGCATAGCCAACGTCAATTTTACTAATTAAATATGGACCCAAATCGGGAAATAAGGCATTTGCCCATTCCTCCGCCTGTCTACTCGAATCAAAAATTCGATTATCTTCCTCATAAGTTCCATTAATCCATACGATGCTCTCCATAGAGTCACCCACCTTTTTGGAATTAAGAAAATAAAAAATAACCACTTCATAAATTAACTTTACAACAAATCAATTTTCGCTGAAAAGATAAATTCTTTCTTTAAAAAAGTTATGTTATTACTAAAAGCTTGGCAGTTCGAAAGTGTCACCTAAAAGATCGAATTACAAAAAGAGAATCGAGCAGACTTCGTTACGCGTTATTTATGGCTGTTCGTTGTGCTATTTGTGATTTAGAACCAATGATGGACTGAAAATCGCCAATAAATCAATAAAATACGCACTATGAATTCAGTGCGTATTTCTATGTGTTTTATAATGTTTGCGCCTCTATAGTGACGTTACTACATTGGTGCGTTCGTTTTTCCTTATTATCTCTCTATTTGATGCTTCAACACTTTCACCTGCACAAATGCATAGATCCATGTCACAATTGCAAATGCCCCAAAGAACATTAAAAGGTGTTGGATGCTATTTGTGAAAGTAGAAGGTTCATGCGAGGAAATGGCTGCACGCAATCCTTCTATTGAATAGGTCATCGGCAAATATGGATGTAATGCTCGGAAAAATCCAGGAGATGTTTCAATCGGGAATGTTCCTCCTGTTGAAGTAATTTGACTGATTAAGATAATGATCGCCAAGAATCTTCCCACATCCCCTAATGGTTTTACTAACATTTGAATCAGGGCAATGTACGTAATACTTGTAAGTACTGTTATTAAAATAAACTGATCCGGGTTTTTAACATGGAGTCCCAATATTTTAACTAATAAAAAATCCACTATCAATCCTTGTATGGTGACAACTATAACAAGCGTAGCAAGTTTACTAATAAACAGACCAAATCCTGTTTTTGGGATTTCCGGAATATCTCGCAAATCAAGGACAATTGTTAACATTATACAGCCGACAAACAAACTTAAAGCGATCATATATGGAGCTAGCCCGGTCCCATAATTAGCTACTTTATGGTATGACTGATTCACTAATTTGACCGGATCCGCAAACATAGAATATGTTTTATCTGATGTGTTTGCCGGGTTCGCTTCTTCTGCAGCATTCGATAATTTAGTCGTGAGCTCTTGGCTACCATTTTTTAAGTCGTTCGCACCGTCATTTAGTTTACTAACATTGGTGACAATCCCGCCCCAGGCACTAGAAAGGGATTGGGTGCCTGATGCCAATTTATTGGTCCCAGCCAGTAACTGTCCGGAACTTGTATTTAGTTGATTTTGGCCTGCCTTCAGTTGACTAATTCCCGAAGTAACTGACTTTTGACCTGTCCATAATGCCTCAACACCTTGATTTACTTGTGCTGCCCCTACTTCCAAGGCACCCGCAGACTTATTTATTTCAGTCAGACCTGAAGTCACGGCCTTACTGGTAACTAATATTGTTTGAAATTCAACATCCGTTTGTAGTTCTGGATGCTTTGATAGGTATTGTTGCAATTGACTGGTAACGGATGAGGATCCGCCTGTCGCCTTTTCAATACCTGCTTTCATGGCAGTTGTCCCACTTGCCAGATTATTGGTCCCTGGTGAAAGAGTCCCTAAACCATCCTCAACTTTTTTTGCGCCGGTTTCTAGTGAATTAAATCCGGCTAATGTTTGAGCAATTCCATTTGAAAAACTTCTCATACCATTGTTTAACTCACTGGCACCAGTTGACAAAAAATGAATATCCGGTGATTTGTCAGATAACCCAGTTAACAATTGTGAAGTTCCGTTATGTACCTGGTTAGCCCCGTCCGTAACTTTTTGTGATCCTTCCGCTGCATCACGGAGTCCTTTTGGCATACCAGCCACTTTATCAAAAATCACTTCAGCATATTTTTCAGAAATAGAATTAGACACCTGATTTTTGATTTTTTCCGCCCCATTTCGCCCAATCATTGATGCAACAAAGTTATAGGACTCATCTATTGCATAAGTAAAATTAATTTTTTGCGGATTGGGATCTGATAAGGTACCTGCATTTTTTGAGGCATCCTCAGGAATAGTAAGCACCATGTAGTAGTGATGCTTCTTTAATCCAAGTTGCGCTGTGTTTTCATCTACAAACTTCCAATCAAACTCTTTATTTTCCCGCAGTTTTTTTACTAAATCATCTCCGACTTTCAGTGTTTGATTATCCATTGTCGCCGGTTTGTCATTATTCACCACAGCAACAGGCATACGCTCCAAATGACCATACGGATCCCAAAATGACCATAGAAACATCCCACTGTATAGGATTGGAATGAAAAATAAAGCAATAATCGAAATAAGTGTCATCTTATTTTTGAAAATCCTAGCCCATTCTTTGATAAATAATGAAAAAACAGACATGTTCTTACACCTCTGACGTGTTAATGGTATTAGTTCTTATATAGACTTTGTTAAATATACGGTTTCCATTCTATTTAAAAAAGGAACCTCCTAATAGAGGTCCCCGTTCAAATAAAAAAAAGGCTGCATCTGCAACCTTATGCGTATCTAATACCCGCTGATTTAATATTGTTGAAATCACCTGAACTGCAAGGTGTCACTGCATATGTCATTTCACATTTCGGACAATTCATAATGACGGTTTCAAGAGTAAACGTTTCACCACATTCACAAGTAATGCTATGTGGAACAAGTGGAGCAAAATGTTCCTTCCCTTTTGCTTTTACATGATCCACGATGGCTTTTCCATCTTGCTTATTAGTTGAACAACCACAACTCATTTCATTACCTCCAAATAAACTAGTCAATTTAGAATAGCACATAAGAGAGTGAAGCGATGTGGCGATTTTCCAACAGATTTTCAGTAGGAATAACTGTAATTATTTACATATATGGAAAAATAATATCAAGTTGATGAGCAAAAGCTTGGTCACTTTACCAAGTTTTTTCAGTTAATAATAAGATTTTCTTCAGAAAATATTAAGATTCCTCCGTTATGATGTATATATCAAATTCGTGGGAGGAACTTATGAAAAAGATTAATAAAGGGGTAATTCCTGTTGTTTTAGTTGCACTAGTAAGCATTGTATTGATTGGATTGTTTTACTATTACGATTTCGCTCATTTACAACCTACTCCTGGAAAAATAGCCGAAAAAAAACCGGAGCGGCCACAAGGGGCAGAATTGTTCACCTTATTCGGAAACGGAGCCATTTTGGCCGGTGCGTTGAGCTTCTCTTGGTACCTCTTGAAAAAGAAACTCAAGTCACCATTTAAAATAGTGAAAATAGTTGCTAAAAAGGCCTTCAGTTTTCATACCTATATTGGCTGGGCTGAATTGGCGTTGGTAGCGGTTCATGGTGGGTACTTTTTAATAACTGATTTCAAAAATACAAATAATTTAACTGGTGCTGCTGCTTTTTTACTATTGCTGAGCTTAGCCATTTATGGATATGTGCTGCAGCGTAAAAAGAAAAAATCCATACGGTCTGCTCACTTCATCTTGAGCATCTTATGGATTGGGGCACTCTTAGTTCATGGTGGCGGTTTTGTCATCGCATGTGGAGTTGGATTAGCGGGGTTGTTTATTTTAGTATCAATATTTGAAAAAAAGCTAAAAAAACCTAATAAGATGAAGAAACCTATAATTTCTTAGTAAAAAAGGCAATCCTCTCAATTAGATGGGATTGCCTTTTGAGTTACTATAGTTTTTTTACCTTACATGTATTGGATGAAGGTCATTCTTTATGGTGTGTTTTTTCTTTCGTACCTCCCCACGAATACAATATTTGGAAAATTATTGATAAAATTTTGAATTTTACTAATAGCTATTATCCTTTTTATCTTAAGGTGATATCATGATGGACAAATATGGAATTATATTTTTATGAGGAGCGATTGATATGGAGGAAAAAAATATTGCCAAATTCAATGGGTTCATTGGGGTTATTTTATTTTTGCTATTTGCAGCCATTACGATTTATTGTTTTCAACAATTCATTTTAACAGAAAGATTTAGTCTATTGATTATTTCCATTCTGCTCGTGCTTGTTTCATTGTTGATTTTCTCAGGGTTTACGGTAGTGCAACCAAATCAGGCCAAAGTATTTACCCTCTTTGGAAGCTATCTTGGCGTCATTAAACACGAGGGATTTTGGTTAACCATTCCTTTAACCATTAGAAAAACAGTTTCTCTAAGAGTGCTCAATTTTAATAGCGATAAGCTAAAAGTAAATGATCTCGAAGGAAATCCGATTGAAATTGCTGCAGTTGTGGTTTATAAGGTTTCTGATTCGGCTAAAGCTGTCTTTGGCGTTGAAAAATATCGAGAATTTGTACATACCCAAAGTGAAACGGGTCTACGTCATATTGCCAGTCAGTATCCTTATGATAATTTTAATAACGATTATGAAATTTCCTTAAGGCAGCATTCAGATGAGGTAGCAGTTGAATTGACCAAAGATTTACAAAAACGCCTTACCTTTGCGGGGGTAGAAATTATCGAGGCACGAATTATGCATTTGGCATATTCTAGTGAAATTGCTCATGCCATGCTGCAAAGACAACAAGCAAAAGCAGTTTTGGCAGCTCGTAAAGTCATTGTTGAAGGAGCAGTCTCCATGGTCAAATCAGCAATCGACCAATTGGATGAAGAAGGTGTTGTAAAATTAGATGAAGAAAAGAAAGCACAAATGGTAAACAATTTGATGGTAGCATTAGTTTCTGAAAAAGGCAGTCAGCCGGTGATCAATACGGGAAGTATTTATTAAGGTCGTGGGATAAGTGAGAGAGAATAAGCGATACTTTGCTTCGTATTGACCAACAAATCGATAATTCATTAGAGAAATGGGCAATTGATGAGTTTCGAAGTGTAAACGCCTAAATTGAAATGATCTTCAAAAGCAAGGAGATTAAAACCAGGTGAGTAATAAATTTTCAAAAGAAATGCAGCATGACGAGAACATGCTGCATTTCTTTATGGTTGCATTTTTACTCTTACCTTCTTCTGTTGTTTCTCTAATTCTTCACCTTTAGGCTGTCTGTCATTTTTCATAAAAAAGGACAAGATAAGAGCGATTAGCGAAAGACCCGATACAACCATGAAAGCAACGTTTGCTCCGTACATATCAGGATGGTCAATCGTTGGATTACCTTGTGCTGTTTCGGATGTCGTGGTCATTACCGTAACTAAAATCGCTGTTCCTACTGAGGCAGCAATCATTTTCATAGTATTATCCATCGCAGCACCATGAGGCAACAATCGTTTAGGCAACTGGTTCAACGCTGAGGTTGCAACAGGCATCATTGTCATCGAAAGCCCCAACATTCTTATTCCATAAAGGATTGTAATATACGTCATGCTTGTTGATGGTCCTAATTTTGTAAACGCGAAGGACGCAGCCGTCATAATCGTTAAACCAATGGTTACAAGCCATCTAGCGCCAATTTTGTCAAATACCCGCCCTACGATTGGAGACATAAATCCACTAATTAACGCTCCTGGTAATAGAGCAAGCCCTGCTTCTAATGCTGAAAAGTCTCGCATGTTTTGCATGAACAGTGGAATAATGGTTTCTGCTCCAATTAACCCCATAAAGCCGATCATTCCAATGATGATCGCAAAAGGAAAAATCGAAAACTTAAACACTCGAAATTCCAGCATAGGATGTTCCAAACGCAATTGCCGAGAAATAAACAAAATCAATGATATGCCGCCGATTCCGAGAGAAAGCAATGTCATCCTGTCCGTCCAGCCAAAATTTCCGGCACAGGTAAACCCGTATAACAGCCCGCCAAAACCGATCGAGGAAAAAATAATGGAAACGACGTCCACCTTCGGCTTGGAAACCTCCGTTACATTTTTCAAAGCGAAGTATGCCACCACAATATCAATAAGTGCAATGGGCAGAATGATAAAGAATAAGACTCTCCACGAAAAATGTGAAGTTACCCATCCCGACAATGCCGGTCCGATTGCCGGTGCAAAGGAAATCACCAAACCAACAAGTCCCATGGCTGAACCACGTTTTTCTACAGGAAAGATCATTAAAAATACAGTTTGCATTAAGGGAAGCATAATGCCAGCACCACAGGATTGGATGATTCTCGCTCCTAATAGCAATTCAAAATTGGGTGCTAATGCTCCAACTAATGTTCCGAAAGCAAAAATACTCATTGCCGAGATAAATAATTGCCTAGTAGTAAACCTCTCTAATAAAAAGGCACTAACTGGAATCATGATTCCATTGACCAGCATAAACACTGTTGTTAACCACTGTGCACTATTAGCGGTAATGTGCATTTCATCCATAATGGGTGGAATAGCGGTAATCATGAGAGTTTGGTTTAAAATGGCAATGAATGTTCCAGCAAGCAAAAGTGCGATAATGGTGGACTGCCTGCTTGTAGATACGCCCATTTGTTCGTCCCCCATTCATATTTGATCTTACCTTGTAAAAAAGGTACTGTTTCAGATTACAAGATTTCTCTAAAAACTTCCAATGAATTGTTTGTAAAATTTTTGAAAGCATTTTTTATTTTCCCTCAATTTCAAAAAATTAACAAAACCCATCCTTATAAGAATGGGTCCATTTTGATGTTACTTTTTCTCACACAATTTCCTTGCCACTTGCAGGAGCAATCGAGATGCCAGTCGTTTCTTCGAAATTATACAAACTCGATGGCAAATCAGTGAATCGTTCTAATTCATTATAGGCTGGAATACCATGATAGGACATATCTAATCCCTCTTCTTCCTCGCGTTCCTCTGCTCTTAAACCTACAGTCCATTCGCAAACCTTAGCCATCAAAGCTCCGCCTAGAAGTCCCCATAAGACTACAACTAAAGCCCCTAACAGCTGAATGATAATCAGTGAAAAACGACCTGTAGTCAACAACCCTTGAGAATGATCGAACAATCCGACAGCAATGGTCCCAAATACCCCATTGAATCCATGTACCGCGACCGCACCTACAGGATCATCCACTTTTAGGTTATCTACTAATAAAGTTGCAAAAATAACAATAATTCCGCTAATAAGTCCAATTAAAATAGCGCTCCATTGTGAAACGTAGGCACATCCCGCAGTAATAGCCACAAGACCAGATAACACACCATTAATTGTCATGCTCGGATCCGCTTTTCCAAATTTCTTTATGGTCAGAAACAAGGCTGTTGTTCCCCCGCTTGCCCCTGCAAGCATCGTATTAAGAGCAATGGAAGCGAGAGAATTATTAGACGCATCCAATGTGCTTCCGGTATTAAAAGCAAACCATCCAAACCAAAGTATAAAGGTCCCTGCCGAGGCTAAAGGGATATTACTTGGCGCAAAAACATTTGTGCTGCCGTCTGAATTAAACCGGCCTTTTCTTGGCCCTAATATTTTTGCCATCGAAAAAGCGGCAAGCCCCCCAACAGCATGTATCGCAGCTGAACCAGCAAAGTCCTTCATGCCCAGTTTAGCCAGCCATCCATTACTGTTCCAAATCCAATGACCGGATAAAGGATATATAACGATACAAATCAAAACGGCGGTCACGATATAAGCATTAAAGTTCATCCGCTCCGCAACTGCACCGGAAACAATGGAAATACAAGCCACGGCAAAGCCAATTTGAAATAGGACAAAAGCTGCGCTTGGTAAGGGTATTGAAAGATGAATATTCTCGGGACTTCCGAACAAATTAATCCCCACTAGACCAAAAGCGTCCTTTCCATACATAATACCGAATCCAATGATCCAAAACGCTAAAGTACCGACTGTTAAATCCACGAAAATCTTCATTGTTACATTAACGGCATTTTTGGTGCGGACAAACCCAGCCTCCAATAAACTAAATCCACCTTCCATAAACAGGACCATTGCTGCAGCAATAACAACCCAAACGGCATTTACATGTAGTAACGACATTGATCCTCACCCCTTTATTTCACTAAATCATCGATGTCATAATCGGCTGTGCCAGTTTTTATATTATAGGCTTCAAGAATAGGAAAAACATAAATCTTGCCGTCCCCATCCTCACCTGTTTGCGCAGCATCCATTATAGTTTTAATCGTGAGCTCTACCATATAATCCGATAGCACAATCTCCATCTTCACTTTTGGATGGAGGGTGATTTTATAGTTTTTGCCTCTATAGACCCCTTTCGTATCCTTTTGCTTCCCTCTGCCAACTACTTGAGAAACTGTAAATCCAGTAATGCCAATATGCTTTAAACCCCTTATTGTATCTGTTAATTTTTCAGGTCTGATGATTGCTTCAATTTTTTTCAATTTCTCCACCGCCTATCACATGTTAGGTTTCCTAACATCATATGTAGAATAATATAACATACCATATAAATGTGTCAATGTAATTTTAGAAAATTAAAAAAGAAAAGTACTTATGAGATTTTTCATAAGTACTTCTTTGCTAAATTGGAAAATACTGCATGGTAACATGAACGAACCTGACATACATCTTTATTTATTCATGATATAATTAATATAGAAGAAATTGGTAACTTTAATAAAAGGAGGGTTGAAAAATGAAATGGATGAGAAAGTTCCAGGTTCGCCTCAAGGGTTTAACTGATGCAGTTACTCGATTTCCTTTAACCACTCTATTTCTTGTATGTGCAGCCATTTTAAATGCATACCTGATAATCTACAAAAATGAAAATATGAAATGGTTAATGACTTTTATTATTGGTGCTTTTTTAAGTGCTGTTTCACAAGTCGTCTTTGAGCGCTTTTTTTCAAAAGCTTCTTCACGATTAACCCTGATGGGGCTTGTTACCTTATTAACGGCAGGATATTACCTTATTATTATGAATGCTCCAGATTCGGGAATGGATGTAGAAATCAGAACGGCGGTTGCATTATTTTCTCTTCTTATTGCTTTCATTTGGGTTCCTGTCATAAAAAGTAACATAAGTTTTAACAAAAGTTTTATGATTACCTTCAAGGCATTTTTTCTGTCTCTATTTTTCTCAGCTGTTCTTTTCGGAGGAATTAGCATCATTTTGGGCGCAATCGACCAGCTAATTTTTCGTATAGACCCAGAATTTTACGGTCAAATGGCAAATGTGGTGTTTATCTTATTCGCACCAATGTTCTTTCTTTCATTGATTCCGGCTATTAATCATGCCGAAGAAGAAGACATTAATCAATCAGCCCATTGTCCAAAGTTTCTGGAAGTTTTGTTGTCTTACATTGTGATTCCTTTAATAGCCGTGTTTACTATGATTCTAATTGTTTACATGATTAAAAACATAGGTGGAAAGTTTTGGACTGATAATCTCCTTGAACCTATGCTGGTCACTTATGCCATCACTGTAATTTTGGTTTACATTCTAGTGAGTGAACTTGCGAATAAATTCGCAGCATATTTTAGAACACTTTTTCCAAAAATTCTTATTCCCATTGTTCTGTTCCAGATTACATCTTCGGTAATCAGCCTTTCTGATACCGGAATCACTCATACCCGTTATTATGTCATTCTATTTGGACTATTCGCTGCGATTACTGGATTTATTTTCAGCCTACTACCTGTTCGAAAAAATGGGGTTGTGGCCCTCCTGTTGATTATTTTCGCAGCTATTTCAATTGTACCTCCAGTCGATGCATTCACTATTAGCAGAACAAGTCAAACATCTACGCTTAAAGAAGTACTTTTAAAAAATAAGATGCTGGAAGATCATAAAATTAAGCCAAATTCCCATATTTCTGATAAGGATAAATTGAGGATTACCAATGCTGTTCAATACTTGTACATGATGGGCTATACTAAAAATATCGATTGGTTGCCAAAAGATTTCAATGCTTACAATGATTTTTATGAGACTTTTGGATTCAAGGAATATCAAAAACCTGCTGATTATGTACAGTCTATTTATCTTTCTATGAAACAACCAACACCAATTGATATTACCGGCCATGATATTTTTGTGCAGACAGATTTAAATAGTGCTGAAAACCCTAGTAATGCAATCATTTGTCACATTAAAAAATCGGGAAAAACATATACCCTAGTAAAAGATCAGCACGCATTAAAATTAACAGGAGCAGATGATTCTGAACTAATTAGCTTTAAAACAACTCAGATCTTTGATAAGTTTGATCAGTATCAAACTTCAAATGGTGAACTTACTCCTGATGAGGCTACCTTCACAACTGAAAACAGCCGTGCCAAATTGACTATAGTTGTCCAAAACATCAATATAGAAAAACAATATAAGCAGTATAATGATGCGTTTTTGTTCGTTTTTGTGGAGATTAAATAGTATTAAAATAAAAAGGCTCAGTTTCCGGTGAACTGAGCCTTTTTATTTCACTAGAATATCCCCTTAAAAGGTAAATATATTGCAAAACATTATGCTATAATTTTGAGGGTAATATAAAAATAGAGGTGACCTTTCATGGCAATACATGTTGTACTATATCAGCCAGAAATTCCGGCTAATACTGGAAATATCGCACTAACTTGTGCAGCAACGGGTACAGCCTTGCATCTAATCCGACCACTTGGCTTCTCAACAGATGAAAAAATGTTACGGCAAGCTGGTATAGATTTCTGGGAGTCTGTAAACATAACTTATTATGACTCATTAGATGATTTTTTTTCAAAAAATCATGGTGAATTTTATTATATTGAGACATTTGGTGAAAAAACACACTCAGCCTTTGATTTTAGTAATAGGGAAAAAGAACATTATTTTATGTTTGGAAAGGAAACAACGGGATTACCCAAAGATTTAATGAAGAATAATAAAGACCACTTTTTGAGAATACCTATGAATGAACATGTTCGTTCGCTGAACCTATCGAATACAGCCGCTATATTGGTGTATGAGGCTTTGCGCCAGCAAGAATATCCCCATTTAAAATAAACAATCTCCCTTATCGGAAGATTGTTTATTTTTTTCCTAGTAAGGGCTTGTCGTACGTCCTTGGCATAGACCAGCTTTCTTTTAACTGATGATTACAATATTAACTTTTCTAATATTTGTTTGGCATACTGGCCTGCCGGGACTGCTTCAGGTGTTCCCAATGTACATGAAAAATGCCACAGATTCTAAAATTCACAGTTGTTCATATATTTTAAGTAATACCAAATGAAATTAGGTGATTTTACTATGTTTGTTGTTCATTACTTTGAAAACAAAAATGCATTATTAGTCCAGCTGCGAAAAAGTCTGCCATCTGACGGTGATCACTTAACAATTAAAGGCCGTAAAGGAATAGTATCTAGCGTAAACCATATCGATGATAAGACGGTTCATGTGCAAGTCACCTTAGAAACGATCAATAAAAACAAGCAAATGGTTGATTTATCTAAAAAGAAAAAAAGGTAACCAATCCATAGCCCTTTCATGAACTCTCATAAGGGCTATTTTTATTTGACAAGGTTTTCTATGGGCAATCATCTTAGGTTTTCTCGAAATACATGTTATACTGAAATATGGTAAATTTGTAAATTTCGTAATGTAGGAGTGTGTTACATGCAATACAAGGCTGTCATCTTTGATATAGACGGAACGATTCTCCCCCACAGAAAAGCCCTTAGTTCGGCCACTAAACATGCCGTTCAACGTTTGAAAGATAAAAATTTGAAGGTCATCATTGCAACAGGCAGGGCTCCATATTTTTCAGAGTCGATTGTGGAGGAAATCGGAACAGACTCGATGGTATTTTTTAATGGGGCATATGTCTCCCATGAAGGACAAGAACTCTACAAAAATACTATAGATAATAAAATCTTAACGAATGTGTTTCAGCTAACACGAGATTATAATCATGCCCTAACCTTTCTGAGCGGCAAGGACTTTAGGGTTTCAGATTTGGAGCATCCCATTGTCAGAGAGGCCTATCAGCATGACCCGTGGAAGCCGGGCTTGGCGTCGCAGCAATATTGGCTTGAGGAAGATATTTATCAACTGTTCCTTCATTGTGAAGTTGAGGAAGAATTGTCCTATCAAAAAATGATTCCTGAGTTGGATTTCAGAAGATGGACTTCAGGCGAAGCTCGTACTTGTGATGTAAATTTGTCGAAATCCAATAAGTCAGTTGGAATAACTAAGCTGTTAGAGAGAGTCGGAATCGCCCCTGATGAAGCGGTTGCGTTCGGAGATGGCTTAAATGATATCGAAATGCTTTCGTTTGTGGGCATGGGGGTTGCAATGGGTTCCGCTTTAGATGAAGTGAAACGTGCTGCAAAAATGGTTACCCTTTCTGCTGAAGAAGATGGGGTTGCGGTCGGATTGGAGCGGCTTGGGTTAATATAAAAATGGTCATTAGCATTTCCAGAGATTTACACGGTAATTCTATACAGAATATACCGATTTGTATTTAAAAGACTGTAGGGATAGATTTTATTTGATCTAAGTGACCCCTTTATCAATTGATTCACTTTTTTGGTCAGATAGACCTCTTTTATATAACCCTTTTTTCGATTCTTTCGCTGTTTTGGTCACATAGACCTCTCCTATATGACCCTTTTTTCGATTCTTTCTTTTTTTCGGTCACATAGA
>NZ_JBALNY010000102.1:14154-17387 GCF_036962145.1 Bacillus sp. JJ1764
GTTTTTTCGATTCTTTCGTTTTTTCGGTCACATAGAACCTTCTCATAGCTTCCTTACCAATTACTTATCAGTAGTTTCCCACTTAGAAACTTCCTCACGAACTCGAGGAGCTACTTCTGTCCCTAACAACTCAATGGCCCGCATGACGTCTTCATGTGGCATAGAACCCACAGGACAATGTAGCATAAAGCGAGTGACTCCTACATTTTTCCTTAAATGAATGATTTTCTGCGCCACTGTTTCAGGATCCCCTACATACAGTGCACCCTCCAAACTCCGGGCTGAATCAAAGCTGGCTCTGCTATAATGACCCCAACCACGTTCACGCCCTAATACATTCATCACATATTGAGTAGGCGGGAAAAATTTATCCGCAGCTATTTCTGACCTTTCGGCAACAAATCCGTGTGAATGGGATGCTACCGTTAACTTGGAAACATCGTGACCTGCTTGTGCTGCGGATCTTTTATACAACTGAACCAGTGGGGCGAATTGACGCGGACTGCCGCCAATAATCGCTAATACTAACGGTAAACCGAGCACACCTGCCCGAACGACAGATTCTGCATTACCTCCACTACCAATCCATACTGGCAAAGGATTCTGAACCGGACGTGGGTAGACTCCCAAATGATTAATAGCCGGTCTATGTTTACCCTGCCAAGTCACTTTCTCAGATTGGCATATTTTTAATAGTAGTTCCAATTTCTCTTCAAATAGCTCATCATAATCCTGCAGATTATAACCAAATAACGGGAATGATTCGATAAAGGAACCTCGACCCGCCATGATTTCTGCACGGCCGTTAGAAATCGCGTCAACAGTGGCAAAATCTTGGTATACTCGAACGGGATCATCGGATGACAGAACCGTTACTGCACTTGTTAACCGAATTCGGTTTGTTTTAGAAGCAGCCGCAGCCAGAATCACTGCTGGGGATGATGCTGCAAAATCTTCTCGATGATGCTCCCCTACCCCAAAGACATCCAAGCCAACTTGATCAGCCAGGACAATCTCTTCTACCACATCACGTATTCTTTGAGCATGACTTATCGTTTCACCAGTTTTAAGATCAGGTGTTGTTTCAACAAACGTACTAATTCCAATTTCCACGTTATATTCCCCTTTTTTCACAAATAACTTCTATCTATTTTTAACATTATCCCAATAAAAATTACAAATGAGCCGCCTGTGACTTTTCTCTCATTTTTAGAAAATAGCATGTATTACCACTTGTAATGTATGGAATATTCTGTTATATTACAATAAATTATATATTTTCTTACTTCAAACCTTTTGAAGTGAGGATAGAGGCGCAAAAACCATTAGTACACGATTGGAGGATTATGAGGTCCGATGAGGTTTGTGGAAAGGGGAATTTGCCGAAGCTTCGAAGATACTCATAGTATTTGAAGCTGGTTCAGCTATTGAATAAGTACTGAACTGTCATATAGGAAACTATATGGAGGGCTATCTCACGCACAGGAACGAGCATGATTTTTGTTTCTACTGCAGCAGCGGATCCCTCGTTGTTGCTTTTTTGCGTTGAATTTGATATGGCCTTACCCCTCTAATTTCTAAAAAAATTATAAAAAGGGTGAGCAAAATGAATTTTGGCCAAGTATTAACCGCAATGGTTACACCATTCAATGATAATGGTGAGGTGGATTTTGACGCGACAAAAAATCTAGTAAATTATTTAATTGACAATGGAACTGACGGATTAGTAGTTGCTGGAACAACTGGGGAATCTCCCACTTTATCCTCGGAAGAAAAAGTAACCTTATTTAAATTTGTTGTGGAGGTCGTTAATGGCAGAGTACCTGTCATCGCTGGGACAGGATCCAATAATACACATGCATCAATTAAACTATCCAAACAAGCTGAAGAAGTCGGTGTTGACGGAGTTATGCTTGTAGTTCCCTACTATAATAAGCCCTCACAAGAAGGCCTGTATCAACACTTTAAAGCAATCGCTGAATCAACTTCGTTACCAGTGGTTCTTTATAATATCCCTGGTCGCAGTGTGACCAACCTTTCAGTGGAAACAGTAGTGCGTTTATCACACATAAATAATATCGTTGCTGTAAAAGAAGCCAGCGGCACTTTAGATGCCATGGCTGCTATAATCGACCAAACCCCTGATGATTTTACTTTATACAGCGGAGATGACGGATTAACCCTCCCAGTCCTCTCCATTGGTGGGGCAGGTGTCATTTCCGTAGCTTCTCATATTATTGGCAATGAAATGCAGGAAATGATTCATCTGTTTAAAAATGGCCAAGTGAAAGAAGCGGCTGCTGCACATCGCACACTTCTGCCTACTATGAAAGCCCTATTTGCTGCACCGAACCCTACTCCGGTAAAAGCAGCCCTAAATATTAAAGGTATACCTGTTGGCGGCGTACGATTGCCGTTGGTACCTTTAGATGAAACAGAAAAACATGCACTTGAACTGGTTATAATGCCGTCCAAATCTGAGGTTTTGGCATAAATTTTTCAAAAAGTACTCTTTGTAAAAAAGAGTGCTTTTTATTTTGCAAACAAAATTTTTATTTCATTTTCTGCTTCCACCATTCGACCAAAGCGGTACCCCTCGATCAAGACATTCCGTTCATGGTCGGTTAAACGGCGGTCCCATTTTGTTTCTAGGTACATAATGACTTCATTGTAAAAAATGTTCGGGTATTCAAAAGGTTCTTTCATGGTTGCACACCTCTTTTTCAAATTGAGTTCCCTTCACATTCTTGTCCGATTTTTCCCATATTATAATTCTTTTTGCCAATAAGTTCGTATGATTATAATATGGTAAAACGTTTTCAGCGGTTAATGATGAAAAAGACCGCTTAGAATAACGGCCTTATTCTCCGATAGTTGTTTTTTTCCTAAATCCTCTTGAAAAAAAGCTAATCAACATGACGATTGCTACTAACATATAGGCCATTCCGCCAATCACCCCCATAGTGCGTGGGGCCAGAAATTCTAAGGCTGCTCCAGAAATGAACATGGACAGCCCTAAGATGGGATTCGAGATAGTCGCCAATAATCCAAACATCGTACCTTGATATTCTTCGGGGATTTCCTTCATTAATACTGTATCAAAACAGGCATTTCCTATTCCGGACATAAAGGCTGCCCCACAGAATAGCAGGAAGGCAAAAACGACATAATGAGTTTGACTTAACAATATCAGGCTAAAGCCTTCCAACATTAAACAAACCAAACCTGTGGCA
>NZ_JBALNY010000103.1:0-20289 GCF_036962145.1 Bacillus sp. JJ1764
AGTAGGACGTTGCCGGGCTGTTTTTCTTGATTGCTTACTATGAGCATGATGAAAACTTTATAATTTCTATTATCGCGGGGTGGAGCAGTCCGGTAGCTCGTCGGGCTCATAACCCGAAGGTCGCAGGTTCAAATCCTGCCCCCGCAATATGGTCTGGTAGTTCAGTTGGTTAGAATGCCTGCCTGTCACGCAGGAGGTCGCGGGTTCGAGTCCCGTCCAGACCGCCATTTACATTAATTATTTGAAAAGTACGAAACAGGGTTTCGGCTTTTTTTATTTTCATCAATCCATTTACTTTATGAAAAAACACCCTTAGGACGGATCCTAAGGTTTTTTTTACGTGTAAATAAGGTAAAATGTAGATATAGATTGCAATGGAAAGAAAGAGATATAGGTGATGGAATGGAAGAGTATGTGTTCAAATCGGAAAATGATCGGGAAACTACTGATATCGCAGCTAAATTGGCTTCATTATTACTGCCGGGAGATGTGATTGCTTTAGAAGGAGATTTAGGGGCTGGAAAAACCACTTTTACAAAGGGATTGGCCAAAGGATTGCAGATTTCAAGGACGGTGAATAGCCCTACCTTTACAATTATTAAAGAATATCAAGGCCGGTTGCCGTTATATCATATGGATGTGTACCGCGTGGCAGATTCATTAGAGGATCTCGGCTTTGATGAGTATTTTGAAGGTGATGGGGTATCTGTTGTGGAATGGGCTCATTTAATTGAAGAACAGCTGCCTTCTGAATTATTGACGATTTATTTGTACCATGAAGGAGAAGAAAAGCGTAAAATGGTGTTTGTACCTAAGGGTAAACGATATGAGCAATTATGCAGGGAGATTTTTTCATGACAGTATTAGCGATAGATACTTCTAATTATGCATTGGGAGTAGCCCTTTTAGAAGAGAATCAAGTACTAGGTGAATACATAACAAATTTAAAGAAGAACCACTCGGTCCGGATTATGCCGGCGATTGAGCAACTTATGAAGGATTGTGAAAGGGTGCCGGCGGATTTATCAAAGATTGTCGTTGCTAAGGGACCGGGATCTTACACGGGTGTGAGAATTGGGGTCACGATTGCTAAGACATTGGCTTGGACGTTGCAAATTCCACTTGTAGGGATCTCGAGCCTGGAAGTATTGGCAGCTGCAGGGCGTTATTTTAATGGTTATATTTCTCCACTATTTGATGCCAGACGAGGACAAATTTATACAGGGCTATACCAATTCACTAATGGGCAAATTGTGGCAATTGAGCCGGATCAAATTTTATTATCTGTGGACTGGGCTGCAAAATTAGCGAAGCTGGATCAGCCTGTCTTGTTTGTCGGAAATGATCTGCCGATACACCAAGCTGTTTTGGAAGAGGGATTATCCTCGCAAGCTGTATTTGCCTGTGTCACGGAGCACAATCCTAGACCTTCTGAACTTGCTTTGCTTGGGAAGGACAAGCCCGGTGAAGATATTCACAGCTTTGTACCGAATTATGTAAGGCTGGCTGAAGCTGAGGCTAAATGGCTCGAAGCTAATGGAAAACTTTAAGGATAAGGAAAGAGACATATGGATGATTCATATACTTTTCGGTTTATGAGGGAAGAGGACCTGGATGAAATAATGGAAGTGGAGCATGCCTCGTTTACGACACCATGGAGCAGAGAAGCTTTCTTAAATGAATTATATAACAATAAATTTGCGGTTTATCTTGTGCTTGAGAAAGATAATCGGGTCATTGGTTATTGTGGGGCCTGGGTTGTCATTGACGAGGCTCATGTGACCAATGTGGCAATTTTACCTGATTATAGGGGAAGAAAGTTAGGAGATGCCATGATGCGTAAGCTAATCTCAGTAGCACGTGACATGGGTGCGCATAGTATGACCCTCGAAGTGAGAGTAACCAACTATGTCGCACAATCTCTCTATCGAAAAATGGGCTTTCAAAATGGAGGCATTCGGAAGAATTATTATTCGGATAATTTAGAGGATGCTTGGGTAATGTGGGTGAATTTATGACAAAAGATCAATTAATTATGGGGATTGAAACAAGTTGTGATGAAACAGCTGTATCAATTATAAAAAATGGCAGGGAAATTGTGGCGAATGTGGTGGCTTCGCAAATTGAAAGCCATAAACGCTTTGGTGGAGTGGTACCGGAAATCGCTTCACGGCACCACGTGGAACAAATCACGATTGTGATGCAAGAAGCGTTAAAAGAAGCAGGTATTTCCATGGATGCCATTGATGCAATAGCTGTTACAGAAGGTCCTGGATTAGTGGGAGCCCTTTTAATCGGTGTAAATGCGGCAAAAGCATTAGCCTTTGCTCATCAAAAGCCGCTCGTTCCTGTTCACCATATTGCGGGACATATTTATGCCAACAGACTAGTAAAGGAACTGCAATTTCCACTGTTGGCTCTAGTGGTTTCCGGGGGGCATACTGAGCTGGTTTATATGAAGGAGCATGGTCATTTCCAAGTTATTGGGGAGACACGGGATGATGCGGCCGGTGAAGCTTATGATAAAGTAGCGAGAACCTTGAATCTACCATATCCTGGCGGTCCTCATATTGACCGTCTGGCCCACGAAGGCAGCCCAGTCATTGATTTGCCGAGGGCCTGGTTGGAGGAAGGTTCATATGACTTTAGCTTTAGCGGGTTAAAGTCAGCGGTGATCAACACGGTCCATAATGCTGAACAGCGTGGTGTGGTCATTGCTCCTGCTGATTTGGCCGCCAGCTTTCAGGAGAGTGTGATTGAGGTGCTCGTGAAAAAGACCAAATTAGCTGTGGCTGAATATGGTGTAAAGCAATTATTGGTAGCTGGGGGAGTGGCCGCAAATAAAGGGCTAAGAACGAATCTGGAAAAGGTTTTTGCTGATTCAAAGGTAGATCTTATCATTCCACCTTTATCATTATGCACTGATAATGCAGCCATGATTGCCGCTGCCGGCAGTGTGATGTTTGATAAAGGGGTACGGGCCGAGTTATCTCTCAATGCCAATCCAGGGTTGGATATTGAAATTTTTAATAAAATATAAAACAAAGCCTGTTCCACACTTAAAGATGGAACAGGCTTTTATTTTTACACAAATTTTTGGACTGAGTTGTTCTTGCTGAATCGATAAACAGCAATTAAGAAAAAGGCAAGAGCAAATGTGACCAGAATCAAGAAATTTAAATACAAGCTGCTAAGTGAGCTACCTTCCTGGAGTTTTGTCAGTGTATCTAAAGTCCAACGCTGCGGCAGGAACTCGGCAATTTTTTGAAGGGTTTTTGGCATGACTTCAACAGGCCAAAAGCATCCAGATAGCATGACAGTTGGTGTAATAATTAAATTTTGTAAAGCACCTGCTGCACTTCGGCTGTTTGAAAAAGAAGTAATGACCAGTGATAAGCCGACAGAAATAAGTGCAAAGAACAACATAACGCCGATGGCTTGCCAAAATGGAATATTGATGCCAATGTGAAAGAATCCTTTCATAATCGATACGGTGAGAATCGCTTGAATGCTCATCACGATCATATTAACAAACACATTTGAAAGGATATAGGTTCGGGCATTAATCGGCGTTGATAGTAAGCGAAAATAGGTGCGATTTTCTTTTTCTGAAAGGATGATCTCAGACATGTTGCAGGCAGACATCATCATAATCATGATCAAGAAGCCAATTGTTTGAATGGTCATATCTTTATTTTTAGACGTATCTGTTATCGAATGAGTCGACAATTGATAGCTGGTTTGTTGAAATTCCTGGTACATTTGCTTAAAGGTTTGTTGGTTTCCAGCGGCAGCTGTGCTGATGGCAGAAACGTTCTGGATATATTGATTTAAATAGGCCTTAACAAAACCAGTTATTTCAGCCCCTTTAATGGAGGTTAGCTGTATATGGTTGGGAGATCCGTTCAATACACTATCTGTAAAGCCTTTTTGAAAGGTGATAACACTGTCAAGTTTACCGGAAGTCAGTTGATCTTGTATTTGCGAATCCTCGAGTAGCTTGACTTCCACATTTTCTAATGCGCTTAAAAAATGGATGGTATCACTGGTGATTTCACTGTTGTCTTGGTTGACGATTCCGAGGTGAATGGTATACTTTTGGTCACCACCGTAGGCTAGTAGTGCAATCAGAATACCGATTAACGGCATGAATAGATACATGAAAATATTCTTTTTTTGCCTAAAGGTTACATATAGGGTGTTTTTCATTAACCAAAGAATTTCCCTCATTATAACCCCTCCCGTCTGCGTAAAGAGATAATGGCTATTATTAAGAAAAGAGTAGCCATTCCAAGATTCAAGGTAATTGCCGTTATGGCAGCTGAAAAGTCATTAGAGTAAATGATTTTGGTAATACCGGTATTGATCCATGTTAGTGGTGAAAGCTCAGTGATAAATTTAAAGATACCGTCAGGATTTTCTATTTTAAAATAGGCACCGCCAAAGAAGGAGGCTAGTTGAACCGTAAGCATAAGGATTACTCTTGGTGCACTGCTTGATTTGGTTAAAAAACTAATGCCAATACCTAAGCTTACGGCAAAAATGACTTCGGTAAGAAGGACGAGAAGAACCATCCCCAGGTGATCACCCCAGTTAGCTTTGAAAAATAATTTACTGCTGAACAGAACTAATATCACGCTGACCATATTACTTAACAAGCTTCCGACTACTTTTCCAATAAAGATTTCGCTTTTTGTGACTGGGGCAGCGATTAGACGATCTGCAGTTTTGTTTACCCGCTCTTTAACAATTAAAGAACTTGCTGACAAGGCACCATATAGAACAATCATTGTCGTCATGACAATCGCATAGTAATCCATCGAACCAGGCTGTTTATGTGGGGCGAGTGATGTTTCTTTTATAAAAGATGCTTGAGTGTTATGTGAGAAAGCACTTGCCAGTTGATTTGGAGCATTCTTCATGATGACAGAAGCAATATTGTATTGATCGACATAGGAAGAGAGCATCCCCTGAAGGATATTTCCTTCAATGCTATCCCGACTATTTAGATACAATTGAACTCCGTTGTCAGTCACTTCAATATAGCCAGTGTACTTGCCCTGTTTTACTTGCTTTTTTCCATCGCTCTTATCCTTCATTTGTTTGAAATGAATCCCGGAATGGTTTGCGGCTTCCATAAACTTATCAAACTGGCTATTTGAAGCAGTGTCCTGATATAAAACATGAATATTGTCTACAGGAATGCTCGTTTTAAATGTATTGGATAATGCTGTGCCGAGGACTAACATTAACACAATCGGGAAGGCCAGCATAAAAACCAATGTTCGGATATCGCGGAATTCGCTTTTGATTTCCTTTAAAGCAATGTTGATGATGTTCAAAGTTTTCTCTCCTCCCTGTCTATTGGTCTCGTAAATTTCTTCCGGTTAACGTTAAAAATACGGTTTCTAAATTGGGTTCTTTTTCATGCAAGGAGCGGATTTCGATATCGAGTGCCATAAAGTGTGCAATAATCTTGTTTAAGTTATTCACCCCGGTGCCGGAAGTAATTTTAATGAGATTGTCTTCAACCAGGACGCCTTCCACTCCGTTAATACTTTTTAAAGTCTGGGCATTTATGTTTTCAGTGGACTTCACTTCAATCCAAATGTCCTTTGTATCAGTAATAATGGATTTAAGCTGCTCCTTCGTTCCTTCGGCAATAATTTTTCCATGATCAATAATCGCAATACGGGAGCAGATTTCCTCTACTTCCTCCATATAGTGGCTGGTATAAATGATGGTACAGCCCATTTCGTTCAGCTTGCGAACAGATTGTAAAATATAGTTGCGGGACTGTGGATCAATACCCACTGTTGGTTCATCCATAATAATAAGTGAAGGGCGGTGGGCAATCGCACAGGCGATATTTAGCCGTCGCTTCATTCCTCCTGAAAAGCCTTTTGGATAGCTTTTTTGCTTATCTTGAAGCCCAACGAATTCCAAAGCAGCCTCTACTTTTTCATGTAGTTCTTCACCGCGAAGGCCATAGAGTCCGGCAAAAAACTTCACATTTTCATAGGCGGTAAGATCTTCATAAATGGCCAAATCCTGCGGAACAATACCAATATTCATTTTGGCAAACCGACTGTGTTTCACAATGTTTTTTCCAAGTATGTTGATCATTCCATCGCTGCTGCGGAGGAGGCCGGCAATCATATTAATCGTGGTGCTTTTTCCGGCGCCATTGGAACCAAGAAAGCCGAAAATTTCTCCTTCTGCAACAGATAATGACATATTATCAACAGCGATATAATCACCAAATTTTTTTGTTAAGTTTTTAATTTCTAATACGTTCATCTCTTCACCCCTAAATACTTTCTATGGTCTTAGTATAAAAAAAAGAATGAACGCGCATAAGTGCAATCGTTCATTCTTTTCACATGAAGAAATTCATGTTTTATGGATGGGATATTCATGATGAGATGGGAATCAGGGTAGTGACGGAAAAACCATTGGAACTGTCAACAATGACTTTTCCGTTGACTGCTGCCGTTCGTTCCTCCATCCCGATGATTCCTAGCCCTTTTTTAACCTTTTCCGCTCCTGAGCCATTATCGCGGACTTCAACTCTAATGATTTTGTTTAATACTTTCATATCAACAGAAATAAGGGTAGCATTTGAATACTTAGCAGCGTTGGTTAAAGCCTCTGTGGCATTTTCCTGGATTATTTTCCATTGTATTGGTGCAACAATATCTAAGTTTCCATCATAGGTAAGGGCAGTTTTAATCAGATGCTTTGCCGAAAACTCATCCATCAATAGCTTAATTCGATGAATGCCGACCTGTTCAGTGGGAGGTTTTAGATTTTTTAGGGTTAAACGGATACTTTCGATGCCATCTTTAGAAATATTAATAGCATTTTGCAACAATTCCACTGCTTTCTGTTGATTTGAATCCATGACCCGTTTGGCGGCCTCCATTTGAAATAAGGCACCGGTCATAGTGTGGCCGATATTATCATGAATTTCTTGAGAGATCCGGTTCCGTTCCTCTAACTTAAAGGTATATTCTGATTGTTTTATAAACTCATTATGATCGTTTAAATCCTTTGTTAACTTTTGCAGTGATTTTCGCAGTTGGTCGATTTGCTGTTCATCCTTTGTAATCCGTTCCCCATAAGTGGCTATCATTGAAAGTACCATAAAACTTAATATCGCAACCATGCCATAAAGGGGCTGCAACTCTTTTCCTAAATAGATGATTGGAAAAAAGGAGACAGCAAAAATCAAGAAACGTTTATTAGTAAAATGAGCAGAGATTTCTAATAAGGTTAGCGGTAAAAGAATAATAAAGATCGAATAAATAGAAAGATAAGCCATGATAATGAGACTGCCTGACAAGACAAGAACGATTGTTTGAATCATTGTTTTTCTTATAATATGAAAGGTAATATTGATGCAAAAATAGAGCAACATGGCAAATACCATCCATGCCATATGGGCATGATGGGATTGTGCACCGAGGATGGAAATGTAAAGCATAAGGACAAGCTTAGTTAGAATAATCCAGAATTCCATGCTACTCCACTTTCCCCGTGATATAGTAAATGGCAATTTGGGTTCGATGTTCAAGGCTAGTTTTGCCTAATATAGAAGTAATGTAGTTCGCTACGGTACCTTCTGAAATAAACAGCTGTTTGGAGATTTCCCGATTGGAAAATCCTTTGGCTATGAGCGACATGATGTCCTGTTCACGTTCAGTAAATAGCTTTTTATCAATCTTCGTTTCTGTTTCTCTCGTCCCGACTAGGTTCGCCTTAATTTTTTCTAAAATAACGTCCTGAAGAATACTATTCCCGTTAAATACACTTTTGATGGCATCGCGAATCCGTTCCGGTTCGTTATTTTTCAATAAGTAACCCTTCGCTCCGTTTTTTACGGCATCCAAAATATATTCATCATCATCAAATGTAGTTAATATGATGGGCTTTGTAGCAGTGTTCTGCGTTATTAGTTTTGTCGCTTCTACGCCGTTCATGTTGGGCATACGCACATCCAATAAAGCAATATCAACGGAGTGTTTTTGGCAGTAATCGAGGGCTTCCTGACCGTCACCGACTGTGTCTAATACTTCAAATTCGTCATATGTACTGAGAATAATCTTTAATCCTTCTCTGATAAAGGAATTATCATCTGCTATCAAGACCTTAATCTTTGGGACTTGTGTCATGTATTCCCCTCCAATTTCATCAATGTCTTAATTGAAATTATAACAGTAATAAATACTGAATTGTGAATAAATAGGGGAAATTTAATCAAACGATTGATTAATCATAGTTATTACTAATTAATCGATTGATTAAAAGGGTTCCTTTGTGGATAAATACTGGGAGGAGATTATTGATAGTGTGGATAAGGTTGCTATTTCTGTGGATAATGTGGATAAAACGGACTAAAACTGTGGATAATGTGGAAAAGCTTAATGAATGTAGTAAAATAAACCTAAGGTAATGTGAATAAAATTGTGGAAAAAGTTCTTTGTTTAGTGGATAACCTTTTTTATGTAAAAAAACCGGGCTAATGGAGCCCGGTTTTATTCATTCAGCCAGTTTTGCCCATTCTTCTAGTAAAAGGTCAAGCTCGGCTTTAGCCTGTTCATTTTTTTGCGTAATTTCTAATACCTTTTCATGATCCTGAAAGACATCAGGTTCACATAATAACTGCTCGTACTCTTGGATGGCTTCTTCAATTTCTTCAATACGAAGTTCGATTTCTTCCAACTTCCGTTTCCGCTGCCGTTCCAGCTTTTTTGACTCTTTATCTTGATGGTACGTATTCTTTTCCACCATCTCAGTCTTGGGTTGCTTTTTCTGTGATTCAGCAAGGGCTAATGCTGCCAGTTCCTCCTGCTCGAGTTTCTTTTCGACATAATAATCATAGTCTCCAAGATACTCAGTGCTGCTTGTTTTGCTGAGCTCTAACACCTTAGTGGCAATACGGTTAATAAAGTACCGGTCATGGGAGACGAACAGAATCGTTCCCGGATAGTCAATTAGTGCATTTTCGAGTACTTCTTTACTATCAAGGTCCAAGTGGTTGGTCGGCTCGTCCAGGATTAACAAGTTGGCCTTTTCAAGCATTAGCTTTGCCAGCGCAAGCCGGGCCTTTTCACCACCGCTTAAGGAGGAGACTGTTTTAAGGACATCGTCTCCGGAGAACAGGAAGTTACCCAGTACAGTCCTAATTTCCTTTTCCGGTTTAAGAGGATAGTCATCCCAGAGTTCATTTAGGACACGCTTATTGGACTTTAAGTTGGCTTGTTCTTGGTCATAATATCCAATAGTAAGATTGGTACCGTAGTTAATCGTTCCTCCAAGCGATGGAAGTTTTTTAATAATCGTCTTTAACATGGTGGACTTGCCAATCCCGTTTGGGCCTACAAGTGCAATACTTTCTCCCCTAAAAACTCGAAAAGTGATATTCTCTGAAACTTTCTCACCCTCATAGCCAATTGCCAGGGAGTCTACCATCAGTACGTCGTTCCCGCTTTGCTTTTCAATTTCAAATGAAAAGGATGCAGATTTTTCATCCCCGAGCGGACGGTCCATCACTTCAATTTTTTCAAGTTTTTTGCGGCGGCTCTGTGCCCGTTTGGTTGTGGACGCCCTTGCCAGGTTCCGTTGAATGAAATCTTGCAGGGATGCAATTTCCTGCTGTTGTTTTTCATAAAGCTTCAGATCGCGTTCATAATTGGCAGCCTTTTGCTCCAGATAGTAACTATAATTGCCTGTAAACCGCTGAATTTGGTTTCGGGAAAGTTCATAGACCTGGGTAACGACTTTGTCCAAGAAATAGCGGTCATGGGAGACAATCAGAATGGCTCCGCTATAGCCTTGTAAATATTGTTCTAGCCAAGACAATGTTTCAATATCAAGATGGTTGGTCGGCTCGTCCAAGATTAAAATGTCTGGTTTTGTTAATAACAGTTTACCAAGGGCTAGACGGGTTTTTTGACCGCCGCTCAGACTGGAAATTGAAACGGCAGAATCCTGAAAATTTAAACCGTTAAGGACAGACCGGATATCTGCTTCGTACTGATAGCCTCCTTGTTCCTTAAAGGTGACCTGGAGCTGATCATATTCCTTTAAAATCCGCTCATATTTGGTTGGGTTATTAAAGACTTCAGGATCAGCCATTTGCGCTTCAAGGCTTCGCAAAGCCTTTTCTTGCTGCTGAAGATATTCAAAGACGGTTAACATTTCATCCCAAATGGACAGACTTGATTCCAACCCGGTATTTTGCGCTAAGTATCCGATCGAGACACCCTTTGGCTTGATTATTTCTCCACCGTCATGGGAAAGATGCCCTGCGATAATTTTTAAAAGGGTGGATTTCCCAGCACCATTACGACCTACAAGGGCAACACGGTCCCTCGTTTGTAATTCAAGCTTAATATTGGATAAAATAAGGTCAGCACCAAAGTATTTTTGTAATTGATTAACTTGTAATAAAATCATATTTTTTCACCTCTATTACCTAGGAATAGTGTACCGTATTCCTGAAATAACGGCAATAAAGCAGGATATTGTACGTTTTGGAAAAAAATATCACCATTCGCTCAAACTTTCACACACAGAGACGGTAAAATATAGTATCATTTTTTTTGGAGGACTATACTATGGCAGAGTTTACGCATTTTAATGAAGAAGGCAGAGCAAAGATGGTGGATGTAAGCGATAAGCCGGAAACGGCGAGAACAGCGCTTGCGCATTCTAGCATTACTGTGAGTAAAGAAATTTATGAAAAAATCACTAATCAGGAAATGAAAAAAGGCGATGTCTTAGCAGTTGCCCAAGTGGCAGCAGTGATGGCAGCGAAAAGGACATGGGAAATCATCCCGATGTGCCACCCGATTCCATTAACGGGTATAAATGTTACTTTCTCCTGGGAAAGCGATAACGATCAGTATACATTGCAAATTCAGGCAACAGTTAAGACTAAAGGGCAGACAGGTGTTGAAATGGAAGCGCTAACAGCAGCTTCTGTTTGTGCCTTAACGGTATATGATATGTGTAAAGCAGTGGATAAGGGTATGGTAATCGGCCCTACCTACTTAATGGAGAAATCCGGCGGCAAAAATGGCGATTTTAGACGACTTGATCGAATATAAACAAAATGATTAGCGGGGTGAAGGAGTAATATGTCGAATGAAACAATGAAAATCCCACAAGCAACAGCAAAGCGATTGCCCTTATATTATCGATTTTTACAAAACTTGCATTCTTCCGGAAAGCAACGAGTATCATCAGCCGAATTAAGCGAGGCAGTAAAAGTAGACTCCGCAACAATTCGCAGGGACTTTTCCTATTTTGGAGCCCTTGGTAAAAAGGGTTACGGCTATAATGTCAATTATCTATTGTCCTTTTTCCGAAAAACCTTGGATCAAGACGAATTAACGAAGGTTGCCTTAATTGGGGTAGGGAATTTGGGCACAGCCTTTTTACATTATAATTTTTTAAAAAATAACAATACGAAAATTCAGTGCGCGTTTGATGTTTCACCCGATAAAATTGGCACTTCCATCGGCGATGTTCCGGTTCTGTCCATGGATGATTTGGAAAAACATTTGGTCGAGGATGATATTTCGGTTGCGATTTTAACCGTACCTGCTCCTGTTGCTCAGATGATAACGGATCGCCTTGCGAATACAGGGGTCAGAGGTATTTTAAACTTCACCCCTGCCAGATTAAATGTTCCAGCCTCCATTCGGGTTCACCATATTGATTTAGCAGTTGAACTGCAATCACTGGTGTACTTTTTAAAACATTATCCATCAATTGGAGAAGTAGAAGTTGAAGAATAATTTTGCCATGGGTCTTTCCATAATTGGGAGGGCCCATTTTTTTTCCTAAAAAAAGGAGTAAGACAGAGACCCCTTATTAACCCGAAAAAGGGAGAGGTCCTCGAAGGGTGGGTTTTGGAAAAAGTGATGAGAGAATTCCGACAGAAATCGCAAGTACCTCCTAAAAAACATTTTGATGGACGGTATTCCTAGATAGAGGCGGCCCCATTTTAAAGGTTCAGCCTTTTTTGATGGTAGATACCAAAAAATTTACAAAATGATAAAACAACGCCTTTACAACGTAACAGTGTTATGTTACATTAATGTCATCGGAAAGGAGTTTTTAAAAAATGAGTGAGGAGTTAATTTCTAAAAAAGAGTTATTGGATTTAGCAGGAATATCATATGGGCAGTTATATCGCTGGAAGCGAAAAGACTTGATTCCCGAGGAATGGTTTATTCGCAAGTCTACTTTTACTGGTCAGGAGACTTTTTTTCCTAAGGAAAAGATCTTAAAACGCATCGAAAAAATCCAAACGATGAAGGAGAATTTATCGTTGGATGAATTGGCCAATATGTTTTCCCCAAGCGTAACAGACCTACAATTAACAGCTGAAGAGTTAGTAAAACGAAACACTGTTTCGCAAATGTCGATAAATCTATATCTGGATATCGAAAAAAATGGTCCTGACTTTAATTTTTCGAGAATACTTGAAATATATGTATTAGATAAGCTTTTGCAGTCCGGTGAGGTAAATCTCGAAGAGGGAAAAATGATTGTTCAGCTACTAGTAGCTAATCGAGCAATGATTAAGCAAAAAAG
This sequence comes from Bacillus sp. JJ1764, assembly GCF_036962145.1. Taxonomy (NCBI): domain Bacteria; kingdom Bacillati; phylum Bacillota; class Bacilli; order Caryophanales; family Bacillaceae; genus Bacillus; species Bacillus sp. JJ1764. Next base: position 12,610 of record NZ_JBALNY010000103.1, read on the forward strand.
CGGTGAATTAGTGATCACTCGAAAGCTAGGTGTTTCTTCGTGCCTATTAGCAATCAATGCGGAGAGCATTCATTTTGAAACGGGAACAAAGGTAGTGTCCCGTCTGCCATTGATGGGCTGCATGGAAGAACTAAAAGCCAAATTACTCTAAAAGGGGAATGGAAATGGATACGCAAAAAAAGGGAGACCTTTATATAAATGGCATTGGATCATCCAATGGCGGACAATTTGACAAAGTGTTGATTAACGGCAGAGGAAGCGTCAATTCCGATATTGATTGTAATGAATTTGAATGCAATGGTTTAGGAACAGCAAAGGGGAATATTCGGGCGGAAAAGGTAATCGTGAGTGGGAAGGGCAAAATGGAGGGGGACGTGAACTCCAAAAAAATCCTAGTTGAAGGGACCGCTAAAATCATTGGAAACGTGGAAGTGGAAAAGCTGCGAATCTCGGGCCAAACTTCTATAGGTGGCTGGCTCAAAGGCGAGGAAATTCAAATGAAAGGGACCCTTTCCGTTGGTGGCGATTGTGAAGCTGAAACATTTAAAGGGGAGGCACAATTTACAATTGGCGGATTATTAAATGCCGATGAAGTGGATATAAAAATCTTTTGGAATTGCCATGTAAAAGAAATAGGCGGGAGAACCATTAGGGTCGAGTATAAAGAGTCGCTGGTCGGAAATTTGCTGAAACCTTTTACACGCCATCAACTAGTGACTGAACTAATGGAAGGGGACAAAATTGAGGTGGAATATACAAAGGCCAAGATTATTCGCGGGAATGACGTAAAAATTGGGCCGAATTGCCAAATTGGTTTAATCGAATATACAGGTGAACTTACTGTCGACAAGTCAGCTGATGTTGGCGAAACAAGAAGGGTGTAATAGGAGGGGAAAAGGATGAGTAAGATAGAAAACTTAATCATCAATGGATCAGGAAGTTATAGCGGAGGCAGCTACGAAAAAGTCAGTATCCGTGGTGAAGGTACCATTGTTCAGGATGTGGAATGTGCTGCTTTTCATGTATATGGTACGAGTAAGGCGGAAACAAACGTAAAGGCTGATAAGGTAAAAGTCCTGGGTGAGGCCAAAGTAAGAGGAGACTTAGAGGCAAAGGATACCACTGTGATGGGTACCTTGGAAATTGGCGGAAGAGCCCGTTTGGAAAAAATCAAAATCTTAGGTCAGCTTGAAGCGGGGGAACGTTTAACGGGTGTAACAGCCACCATTAAAGGAGGACTTACTGTTAATGGAGATGTGGAGTATGAAACGTTTGATTCCAGCGGTGGATTTGAAATAAAGGGACTCCTCTCAGCTGATACCATCCAAATTGGCCTGCGGTACGGTGACAGTAAGGCCGCTGAAATTGGAGGAGAGCGAATTATGGTAAAACGAAAGAAAAATTCGTTACTTCCTTTTGGAAAAAGTCTAGGAACGTTAACGGCCCAAGTAATTGAAGGGGACGATATACATTTGGAAAATACAAAGGCTGATATCGTTCGCGGAAATAAGGTGTTGATTGGACCAGGATGCGAGATAGGGCTGGTCGAGTACACGGCGGATCTACAACTTGACCAGAGTTCAGTGGTCAAAACAAAGACAAAAAGGTAAAGGAGAAATAGGATGACAACAAAAGAAAGTAAATTAGGCTTGGTTGTGGCAGGGTTATTATTAAGTATTTTAATGGCCTCCATGGACAATACGATTGTCGTAACGGCTATGGGGACCATTGTCGGAGACCTCGGTGGTCTCGAGAGTTTTGTTTGGGTGGTTTCGGCTTATATGGTAGCGGAAATGGCGGGCATGCCGATTTTCGGAAAGTTATCGGATATGTACGGCAGAAAGCGGTTCTTTGTCTTCGGTCTGATTCTATTTATGACCGGATCGGCATTATGCGGAACGGCCGAGACGATTACCCAGTTGAGTATTTACCGAGCAATACAAGGAATAGGTGGAGGCGCGCTAGTTCCTATTGCATTTACGATTATGTTTGACCTGTTTCCACCTGAAAAGCGCGGAAAAATGGGCGGGATGTTCGGAGCTGTTTTTGGAATGTCGAGCATATTTGGACCACTGATTGGAGCATATATTACCGACCACATCAGCTGGCATTGGATTTTCTATATTAATTTACCTCTAGGGATACTCTCGCTTATTTTTATCCTCATCTCCTATAAGGAATCACCAAGCCACCAAAAACAATCCATTGACTGGTGGGGAGCCGCCACGTTGATTGGAGCGGTTGTTAGTCTAATGTTTGCACTGGAGCTAGGAGGTCAGAAATATCAATGGGACTCCACACTTATATTAAGTTTATTTGCAGGCTTTACCATTCTGTTTGTGATCTTTTTATTCATTGAAAAAAAAGTAAAGGACCCAATCATTTCATTTACCATGTTTAAAGATCGGCTGTTTGCCGGCAGCGCCATTGTAGGGTTGTTTTATGGGGCAGCATTTATGGCAGCCACCGTGTATATCCCGATCTTTGTCCAGGGAGTTTATGGCGGAAGTGCAACGAACTCGGGTCTCGTCTTACTGCCAATGATGCTGGGATCCGTCGTAACAGCACAGGTAGGCGGCTTTTTAACAACTAAACTGAGCTACCGAAATATCATGTTTATGTCCAGTATCATTTTTATTTGCGGATTACTGCTTCTTAGCACCATTACACCGGAAACGAGCAGGACATTGTTGACACTTTATATGATTGTCGTGGGATTAGGAGTTGGATTTTCATTTTCGGTATTAAGTATGGCAGCCATCCATCCGTTTGGAGTTGAACAGCGCGGTTCTGCCACGTCTACCAGTAACTTCATTCGGTCACTGGGGATGACCATTGGAATCTCAATTTTTGGCACGATCCAGAGAAATGGTTTTAATGACAAATTAACTGATGCATTTACTGGAATGGGCCCGATGCCGCAGGGGAAATCAACGGACGATGCCCGGGCGTTTTTATCAGAACAGGCCCGAAGCCAAATTCCTCCCCAAATTCTTGAAAAAATAACCGAAGCCTTATCCAGTTCAATCGTTCATACTTTTACTTGGGGACTGGTACCAGCAGGGCTCGCCTTCCTCTTTATCTTTATTCTCGGAAAAGAAAAAATGGTTATCCATAGAAAGGCAAAATCACATCAAGCATAAAAAAGAACTCCCCTCAATGCACAAGGGGAGTTCTGTTATTTTTTTAATTGATTTTTCAACTTAAAATGAAAACTAATCATTTTAAAACCGGAACCAAAGTCAAAGGTGGCCAATATCACTAGAAGATAGCTGAAAAAGCCCCAGCCATTTGCTTGCACATCATGGATGGCGAAATAGGTGAATAAGCTACCAATCACTAGGTATATAATCCCGGAAAACATAGGTGAACGTCTCATAAGAATCCTCCGATAAAATGTTGAACTGATTCCGCCTCACGCATCATTCTTTCGATATCATCACGGTAAACAGATTGAACTAGAACGACCAATGTATTCATAGATACGTGGGCAATAATGGGTACAATGATTCGTTTTGTTTTTACATAAAGAAAAGCAAAGGTAAAGCCCATCGCTGCGTAAATCAAGATATGCTCAAAATCCATATGGGCTAAGGCAAAGACAACGGAGCTTATTAAGGCTGAAATGAAAAAATTAAACCTGGTATAAAATGCTCCAAAGACAATTTTGCGAAAAACGATTTCCTCTAAAATGGGACCAATGATACTAGTGACGATGACCGCCAGTGGAAACGTATCAATGATATTAATAATTTGCCTCGTATTTTCTGAACCTGATTTAATACCAATCATTTGCTCAATGATAGCGGATATGTACTGGGAGAAATAGGCCATGAAAAACCCAAGAATCGACCATACAAAAAGCTGCCCAAAGGAACGATCCCTGTCATTTAAACGAAAAGCTTTTATTTCTTTTCGCAGCAGAAACAGGACAATGATTAAGCAGAGTGAAAAACTTGCGATGAGCCAGATCGGAACTGCCAAGCGCATGTCAAACCCGAAAGATCGAAATCCGTATTGGAATGCAGGAACACCAATGCCACTGGACAGCTGCATAACTATGTAAGTGATAAGGATATACCAATATTCTTTCTTCAAGAAGATGAACCCCTTTTGAACCCTATTTTTTAATATTAAATGATTCATTATTCCTCATTCTACATGTAAATACAGCTCAGTTTCAATCTTGAACCCTTGTTTAGAAAAAAGAATGTATAGAATGATTTGGTTTTCACATACTTTATAAGGTGCAAAAAATGGTAAATTTTTTATAAAAATTTTATGCGTGCTACTTGCAAAAGATATGTAGATTATTTATTATAATAATTGTGTTAGCACTCATGATAAGCGAGTGCTAATAATGACCGAAAACACATATATTTGAGGAGGTTGTTACAAGTGTTAAGACCATTAGGTGATCGCATTGTGATCGAACTAGTTGAAACAGAAGAAAAAACTGCAAGCGGTATCGTATTACCGGACTCAGCAAAGGAAAAGCCACAAGAAGCAAAAGTCGTTGCTGTTGGAACCGGTCGTGTACTTGAAAATGGCGAACGCGTAGCACTTGAAGTTTCTGTAGGTGATCGCATTATCTTCTCAAAATACGCTGGTACAGAGGTTAAATACCAAGGTACAGAGTACTTAATTTTACGTGAAAGCGACATCCTTGCTGTAGTAGGCGAATAAGGAAAAAACTTTAAACAAAAATATCATACGGTTTAATATATGAGGAGGTTTTTGAACAATGGCTAAAGAGATTATGTTTAGTGAAGATGCTCGCCGTGCAATGCTACGCGGTGTTGATACACTTGCAAATGCGGTAAAAGTTACTCTTGGACCTAAAGGACGCAACGTGGTTCTTGAGAAAAAATTTGGTTCACCACTTATCACTAATGACGGTGTAACCATCGCAAAAGAAATCGAATTAGAAGATGCATTCGAAAACATGGGTGCGAAGCTTGTTGCTGAAGTAGCCAGCAAAACAAACGATGTTGCTGGTGACGGTACAACAACTGCGACAGTTCTTGCTCAAGCGATGATTCGCGAAGGCTTAAAGAACGTGACTGCAGGCGCTAACCCAATGGGTATCCGTAAAGGTATCGAAAAAGCAGTTGCAGCTGCTGTAACAGAATTAAAATCTATTTCTAAGCCAATCGAAGGCAAAGATTCTATCGCTCAAGTTGCTGCCATCTCTTCAGATGACCAAGAAGTTGGCCGCTTAATCGCGGAAGCAATGGAAAAAGTGGGTAACGACGGTGTTATCACAATCGAAGAATCTAAAGGCTTCACAACTGAACTTGATGTTGTAGAAGGTATGCAATTCGATCGAGGATATGTGTCTGCTTACTTCGTAACAAACACGGAAAAAATGGAAGCAGTATTAGAAAATCCATATATCTTAATCACTGACAAGAAAATCTCCAGCATTCAAGAAATCCTTCCGGTTCTTGAGCAAGTTGTTCAACAAGGCAAGCCATTATTGATGATTGCTGAAGACATCGAAGGTGAAGCATTATCTACATTAGTAGTGAATAAGCTTCGCGGTACATTCAATGCTGTTGCTGTTAAAGCTCCTGGCTTCGGTGACCGTCGTAAAGCAATGCTTGAAGACATCGCTGTATTAACTGGCGGTGAAGTAATCACTGAAGAGCTTGGCCGTGACCTTAAATCTGCCACTCTTGCATCTTTAGGACGCGCAGCTAAAATCGTGGTTACTAAAGAAAATACAACAATCGTGGAAGGTGCCGGCGAAACTGATGCTATTCAAGGCCGTGTTAACCAAATCCGCGTTCAATTAGAAGAAACTACTTCTGAATTTGACCGTGAAAAATTACAAGAGCGCCTAGCTAAATTAGCTGGCGGTGTAGCAGTTATCAAAGTTGGTGCTGCCACTGAAACTGAATTAAAAGAGCGTAAACTTCGCATCGAAGACGCATTAAACGCTACTCGCGCTGCTGTTGAAGAAGGAATCGTATCCGGTGGTGGTGTTGCCCTTCTAAACGTATACAGCAAAGTAGAAGCTCTTCAAGCAGAAGGCGACGAAGCAACTGGTATCAAAATCGTTTTACGTGCGATGGAAGAACCAATGCGCACAATTGCTCAAAACGCAGGTCTTGAAGGCTCTGTCATCGTTGAGCGCTTAAAGCGTGAAGAAGTAGGCGTAGGCTTCAACGCTGCTACCGGTCAATGGGTAAACATGATCGAGTCTGGTATCGTTGACCCAACGAAAGTAACTCGTTCTGCTCTTCAAAACGCAGCATCTGTTGCAGCTATGTTCTTAACAACTGAAGCTGTAGTAGCTGACAAACCAGAACCAGCTGGTGCCGGAATGCCTGACATGGGCGGCATGGGCGGTATGGGTGGAATGGGCGGCATGATGTAACAAACACTTTATATCCTTTATATTTAAGGATTTGTAAGGTGTAACGTAATCTGCAGTGTCCGAAAAAGTGACCGATATTCATTATTGAGATTCTTAAGAGGTCTTCTGTTAAGTTAGTGAACTTAATGGGAGCCTCTTTTTTAATGTCTATCTTCTCAATTATCTCTCCTTTCAAATATTATTGCTTCAATATATTCCTCAACTATTATCGTAATAACAAATCCTCTTATAAAAACTCCTTAGTTTATTTTTATAAAAAACAGGAAAAGCAGGAATCCAGACACTTAATGGTATAGGAATCATCAAATGCAAACTTTATTCCAAACCTACAATTGAAGATAAATACCATTGGCGGGGCTGCTTCAAATGAATTGGAGGCTGTTTGAATTTAACTGTACTTGAATAATATTTACATAAGGAGTTAACTATAAAAATAATTTCCTTCGTATTGGTGATGGCAAAATGAAGATTTTTCATAATAAACCAAGAAAAAAATTAAATGAGCCTCAAAAACAAGTAAACGAAATTCAAAATAAAAAGTTAAGCACAACCCTATCCGAAAATCTTGTAGATTTGTATACACTTTTCACTTATACCCCTGACTTAATTGTACGACACTTGGATATTAAGAAGAGTGGTGAGAAAGCGGTCCTTATTTACCTTGCGGGTCTAACTAATACAGACTCCGTCCATGAACATATCCTTCGCCCGTTAATCTATGACGTTGAAGATAAGAAGAATCCTAACTTAGCGGTATCGATTGGTCACGTAGGATCAATAAACCATTGGACAGAGCTTGAGAACGGTATTCTACAAGGTAAAAGTGCATTGTTAGTAGAAGGACGAAGTGATGCAATGATCTTCGACACCCAAGGTTGGCCACAAAGAGCAATTGAAGATCCACAGCTCGAAGCTTCTTTAAAAGGGGCACATCAAGGGTTTGGTGAGACAAGCAGCAAAAATATCGCATTAGTCCGCCGTTATATTTCCGACCGTGAGCTAAAAATCAAAGAGATGACAGTTGGACGCCGAAGTAAGAGCAAAGTTTCGATTTTGTACTTAGAAGATGTTGCACACCAAGAGGTATTGCGAGAGCTAGAGGATCGTATCCGCCAATTAGATATCGACGCGATTCTTAATGCAGGAGAGTTAGAGGAATTCATTGAGGATAATTCCTTTTCACCATTTCCGCAACTTATCTCAACGGAACGGCCAGATGCGGCTGCCTCTCATATTTTACAGGGAAGATTTATTGTCATAGTGGATGGATCCCCCGCAGCATTGGTCGCACCAGTAAC